>NZ_JAJRBM010000070.1 GCF_028679455.1 Methanospirillum sp.
AGTCACGGAGATGACTCTATGATCATATTCCCCGCTCTCACTAAGAAATAATACTAAAATATATTATTATTAGTAGTATAATTGAAAAATAACCAATTATACGAAAGCGAGGCATCCCGCTCTAACCCCAAATCTCCCGCCTTCTCCCGCCCAATGGTATACAAGATGCTCCATTGAGAGACATATGATGGCAGTCATATGATCTAGAAGCATGATCTGAAACACGGTGATATGAGTATTCATATATGGGATCGAAAAAACCACATCATCCGAACTTGATATTATCTTTATAAGGATCAGAATCTCTATCTTAAAAATTGAGGATTTATCAAAGAAGGGTACCAATAATGATCAGATTCTTCTCTCATCCCTTTAAAGTTCGGAGCATAATAGTTCAGATATATCATGTAATCGGTATTCTCAATAACACCCTCTGCATGAATCTTTGATAGGTATATTAGTAATATCAAATCAGGTTGAGTAACTATGCCTGCCATCATATTGCCCAGACTATCTTTGAACTATCTGTGGGATATGATACAAACAAAATAACAGGATTAATAACCTATTCACTTCTCATTATTACCTGGAATTCTGATAAAGGTATCAGAAGAGATCCTTCATAAGTGAGTGAGATTTTATGAGTGATAATACCATTAAAACTGTCAGTATCTTTTTCGCTGCCATGATCATCGTGCTCCCCATTGGATGGGGTCTTGTATCCAACCAGCCTCCAGGACCATACTTCACAACAGAGGTAAATCAGGTACTTGATGCTCTGAAGGCTTCAGGACTTACGTTCTGTGACCAGACCGAAACCACCTGGAAGGTTACCGGAGCAGAGGGAGGAAAGACTATCCTGATCTCTTCTGACTGTTCGAAAAAGGCAACCGATAAGGCGATATTTGTCCACACTCAAAAGTTTGACTCTGCCCAGGATCGTGACAACGCTGTCAGACTGATTCAGAGGACCATCAATATGAATCAGATCAATGGTGGAGTCTATACCTATGGTTCATATGTTGTAGCAGTCCAGGGCCCGACCAGTGGAGAGCCGATCACCGAAACAGAAACCAAGGTAAAGGCTGCATTACTAAAATAACCCTCAAATTCGAGGAGACTGACCAGACAGGATCCTCACCTCTTTTTTAGAACTATAACTGGTTGCTATCAGATCACGTTATGATTAGATCAGGTCCGGAACCTGTTGATCGGAACGAACCGGTCCCGGCATTAACCAGGTCAAGGAATTGATGCTCGACAAAATGGATGTTCTTCAAATTCCGTAGAGTGATACAGATTAAAGAAATTGTTGATTCCATAATAAATGCCGATAGAGTATCAGGATCATCTCCGAGATGGAGTATCGTATAAAAATACTTACCAGAATCTATTGACTGTTGTTTTGAAATGCCTAAATCCAGATCTAGTTCCAGCGTATTAGAAAATGCAGTTGAACCCATACAAAATCAACCGTTATGCTCCTGTTTGCATCTATCAGATTTATCAAAATACCTCTCTATTGAATTCTGTCATTAAAAGATTGAGAACCAATAAATTCGAATACACCCTCAAATGAGGATAATACATAACGATTTCCGGTGTGGGGAAATAACCAAGTGATTGTGATGGGGTGGTTTGTTTCAAAGGTAACTGCCTATATGGAGAAACCTTTTATCAGGTATGTAGTATCCTCATAAAAGAATTCACATACACCTATAAATAAAATATGCAACCTGTAGGTAGGGCATACAACCAATAAGTTGTTATCCATAATCTATCAACATCCACTCGGTAGTGTCAGTTATTTACTGTAAAGTTAGTGACCCTGATCTCTACACAAAGTCATTCAACTAATCCATATAAATTATAACTCGCTACTGCTACTTCTAACGGTGTTAGGGGGAGGGGCTTTGTGCCCCGATAACCCTTGAACGTCTCTTAATTTCTTATTCACCCTTTCCATCATGTTGGTCGTACTGATCTTTTTCCAGTTTTTTTGGAAGACCCGATAAATATGAATATCAGTTGACGACCGCTCAATTGTGTCAACCGCCTTATGATATCCATGATACTGAAGATCTTCACAAATGTCTTCTAAATCACCATTGTTCTTAAAAAATGCAGCATTTAACGATGGGCGGAAATCATTCTGGCTTTTCACCGGGATATTTCTCAGGATTGCTCTCATAAAATGGACAAGGTACATCTGCCAACTTACTCCAGTAAATGCTTTAAGGATAACTGCCTGAATGCCCTTATGACCATCTGATATAACCATTTGAACATCGGTGAGACCTCGCTCTTTGAGTTCTTCAAACAATGCTCTCCAAAAGAATTCATCCTCTCTGTCTGCAAGTTTCAATCCAAGAAATTCTCAGACACCCTGATCCAGATCATGAGCCATTCGTGAGATCGTATCTGTAGATATCCCATCTATCCCCGGTATTCCACGTTTGAATGAATTTTTCTGGGTGATACCCCTTGGATATACGATTCAACAATGTTATTTTCGATTGCTCGTTCAACTAGGGAGTACCGATCAAAAACGACTGTTTAAAACGATTTTTCCCGAAGGTCAGGTTTTTCGAAAATGATATTCCTATGTCGAGTCTTCAGAGTACGACTGCCCTTACCATTACGGTAGGTAGTTCTCGTTTCAGAGTGCTCATACCGCGAGGCGCTGGTTAGTTGTTCGATTTCCTACTCCATTACCTGGGATAAAAAAACGTGATGAGTTATTTCATTGCCTCATCCTGGTCAGTAAGATAATCTCTGACGAAGTCTAAAATAATTATAGCCCTATTCTCCGTTTTCCAAGTAGATACAGGGCCATCTTAATTTACAGCAGTTTCCCTACACTACCCCATGGTATTCTAGAATAGTTTAAAAATATCCAAATGGGTATTTTTAGAGAGTTTATACCTCTTTTGTCAGATTTAGACAATACCCATTAACGCTAATCTTTTCGTCTGTGCATTCTCCTTCAATCATATTCATTCCATCATCTGAAAGTGAAAAGGTATCATTAACTGGTGAAATCCATTTCATGGAGAGGGTTTTTCCATCGGCTGAAGTGGTCCCATTTACCAGACCGCCGAATTTTAAAGAGGTCAAAGGATGATAATCTCCGCTTACAGAATTACTATTCTGAATTAGGTTTATCACGTTTCTTTTGCTAATCCATATTCCTGTCCATTCCTGATCAGATACAATCGTGGTTCCATTCCTGGTTGCATTGAAAGTGTATGCGTATGGTTCGCTAACATTATCTACAGCATCCACGGTCCCGGCACCGTAAAACATCATCTTATCTTCGGAAAGATTCAGAGTTAGTGTCCCGGTCTCAGTCACTACACTCTGGAGTGTCTTGCCATCTTCTGAAAGAGTGCCTGTTAATCGGAAGGGATCAGCCACATCTGAATCAGTTACGATGGCTATCCCGTTGATGGTAGACCCGTCCTGAGAAAGAGATAAAGAATAATTAGCATCGGTCCATGTACCTGCCCATGGAGAATCCTGATGAGATGTAATGCCCGATTCATCAGCATAAACACCACAAAAAAGTGAACAGACTATACTCACTACTATCGTAACCACGAAATAATTCCCCGCATACATCTTCATAGCAGATACTATGGTGAATCTAATGATAAATTATTCTGATCCTGGGTTCATAGTTGAGATACTGATTCCGGAGGAGAGGTACAGGTTCACCAGATGATCCTTCTCTTCTTAAATTAAGAGAATTGTTCAGAAACGGGGTTTTATCCCTTACAGATCCTCTCCCGGAATCATCACAAATAATGAGATGTCTTTGCCCTCCTTGGTGATGTACCCATTTGCAAAGATGTTTCCTTCTACATCATGAGTAACCCCGAATGCATAGTCATCTTTGCCGGCAATACCTACATAAATCACCAAACCGCGGTCCCCGAATGTATTGTCCTTCTTTCATCAGGATGATACCTGATAATCTGGATATCCTTTTGCATCGAATCATTCCTTGTTCCGGCGGACTATCGTTCCATCTGGTTGCATCTCCATCTCAATACTCCGGTCCTGGTTGGCGTTTGGAGAATGCCATAGATAGGCACATAACATGTATCTTCCGCTTATCACCACGTAGGGAACACCATCACTCCCGGTCACAAGCCGGTAGTAACTCTTTTTCGGATAAATTCCAGAGAGTGTCGGATGTGAAAAAACATAATGAACCCAGCCGGTTCCGTGATCAACCGCTCCTTTGAGCATCTCGTCACGGAACATCTTCCCGGTTACATCTCCTTTCCCTGACATGTTCCTCCCTGCAAGATTCGGGTTCCCGGCATCTGCCATGTTTGTTCCGTTGAGCGAGTATACAAAGACATACAATCCGGGGATCACCGGATCTTTGTATGGAGGAATCTCTGCATTAATCTGCTCAAGAGTAACCGGAGCATCATGTGAAATTGCATCTGATGTGGTGTTTACAAGGTCGGTCACCATCTTTGGAGTGATCTCTGATTCTCCACATTCAACCGGCTGATATCGATTGATGATCTGTTCATATTCTGATGTACCGGTTTCTGACTGGTTCTTCCTCATATCCTGTAAGGTACCGTTCAACGAAGTAACAAATGCAGGGTACGTGTTTTTATTGAATGCGAAGTATTCATCAGTAGTCCCAATTTCCATGAATGATGAGAAGCGATCAGGATCATCTG
>NZ_JAJRBM010000071.1 GCF_028679455.1 Methanospirillum sp.
CCAGGCATTCCAGGCGATGATCATACCCCCAAGATCTGCGGCATTTTCAGCAAGCGTCCGGGTACCATTCAGATATAATCCGGGAAGCGCCTCCATCTGATCATACTGTGCTACGAGCGGAGTAGTAACTTCCTTGAACCGTACGGTATCATTATCATTCCATAACAGGGTCTCATTTCCATCTTTGACAAATTTCCGAAGCGGAGAATCAAACCCATGAATCAATTCGTGCCCGATTATAGCGCCGATTGCTCCATAGTGTTCAGCATCATCAACTGCAGGATCATAAAACGGTGGTTGAAGAACACCGGCAGGAAGCACAATCTTATTCCTTGTCGTATCATAATATGCATTCACTGAATGTGGCGACAGATACCAGGTATCAGGGTTAGACGGAGTATCTGCAATCTGCAGACTTGCCCGGTAGTAGTAACAGGTAATATTCAGAATATTATCGAGATATGATCGGTTTGAAACCTCAAGATTACTATAATCTCCGGACTGGTCAGGATAGCCAATCTGGATACCCATGGAATCAAGTTTTTCGGTTGCATTATCTCGGGTTTCAGGATCCATCCAAGTCAGGTTTGAAAGCCTGACCTTCAGGGTGGACTTGAGATTCTCAACGATCTCTTTGACATGAGCCTTCTCTTCAGGGGTGAAGTATTTCTGCACATAGAGTTCGCCCACTACTCCGCCCATCACTGCATCCATTATACCGATGACCCGTTTCCATCTCGGCTCCATCTCCTCCTGACCAGAGAGCACCCGATTGTTAAAGTTAAAATTCTCCTGTTCAAAGGCCTGACTGCTGTACGGAGCTGCAAACTGCAGAACCTTAAATGTAAGGAATTTTTTCAGATCTGCTACCGGCTCCTCCTTCAAAACATTTCCGACTTCCCGAACATAGAGGGGCTGATACATATCGATTATCGAGAGATCGGTTCGGTTAACCGCAGTTAGAAGACCATCCCAGTCAATCCCATCAGTGACCTCATTCAGGCGACGAACCGGACACGGGAAGTAACGGCGATCCGGTTTCCCATACCCATGAGACGGGGCAGATGCATTTGCAAGACGTGTCTCGATCCGCAGTACGGTTGCCGCATCGATATCAGCCTGTTCAGGGGACTCATTATTGAGGACAAACATCCGGGAAACATGTCCTTTAAACTCATCTCTCACCCGCTCACTCTCGGTATCATCCCTGAAGTAGTACTCACGATCAGGCAGGGATGTCCCACTCTGTTCTATCGTTGCAACCAGCATACTGCTGTTTCCTGGATCCTCATCAGCATAAAAGGAAAAGAACGGACTGATACCGAAGTTCATCAGATAGATGGTCAGATTCCTGATATCCTCACGCGTTTGTGCTGCTGCTATCCGGTTAAGCTCAGGACGAAGTGGTTCCATCCCTACACGGTCTGCGAGATCCTGATCCAGTGCCGTATTGTAGAAAGTTCCAATTAAGGCTTTTTCATATCCATCTTCCCCTGGATTCGCTGCAGCATCCTCAATGATAGTCCGAACCCGGTCATCAACTGACTGTTGCACTTCACTAACTGAACTGTAAAAACTCAGATCTGCGGGAACGGGGTTGCGCTCCATCCAGTTCCCGTTTGCATAGGAGAAGAGATCATCTCCCGGTTTAACTGAAAGATCCATGTCATCAGGAGTAAGCGCTGTTACTGGACCGATGAGCATGAGAAGAATGAATATTCCTCCAAGTACAGATATGATTCGTTTGAATTCTTGCATGACTATCGATACTCCGTGAAAGCCCGGGCAAAGCATAGTTATTTTCCGGACGCTTGATGTCAGAACCACACCACAGGGTGGTCCATATTCCAGTACAGAAGGGGAGTCCTGTACTGATGAAGGTTCAGTATTGAGGACCAGGGAGAGGTCTTACTCTGGGAATGAGGTGAAGGAGAGCGTATTGCTCTCTGCAGCCTTATGGTCTTCATCACCCTGATAATTCGCAACGAGACCAACCGAATTAGCAAACCGTACCGAGAGGGTGTAGTCAAATCGTCCGTCTGAACCTGTTTGGGTAGTGACAAAAGGTTCTCCAGATGATGCGCCAGGATACCCCGTCTCATCAATCGTGATCGTTGCACCACTGATACCATGGCCATCCTGATCCGTCAGCCTTCCTGAGATCACAACATCCTGCCCGACTCTTGGGGTAGCAGTACTCGCGGAGATGGTCAACCGGGTAAGAACAGGGAGGGCTGAGTCAGATGTTGCCATTGGAATCACCGTCTGTATCGGGCTGACTACCGGTTTGATGACCACATCAGACGTATTAGATGGAGTGAACCGGATAGCATTTGAGATAGCCTGATTCGTTCCCGATACTGCAGTTACCCGGTAGAGATCAAGATCGCTATCTGTTGAAGGAACCGGCCAGACAAAGAGGCCCTTCTCATCAGGTCTGATGGTGGCAAGGTCCTGATAATCCTGTCCGGATGCCTTGCCGGCAATGGTAATCGATGTGCCTGCTCGCGCGCCATTCAGATACCCGACTATCAGATGTGTCTTCTTTCCACTCAGGGTTGAAATAAAAGGTGAGATGGTAACCCAGATCTGTGTTGCAGATTTACCTGGCAAATCTTCAATGGTAAGTGTCGATTTTGCTTTTGGTTCAAGTGTGACAACCGGGAAGATCCCCATCCCTACCGTTGGTGAATCTTCAAATTCCCAGCCATCATACTGGCCGATCACTCCTGGGATATCAGCGGCTGATACCGGCATAAAATGCGACAACACCAAAAAAAGACCGAGTATTGAACCTATGGTCAGTGTCCGGGAAACTGAGATCGGCTGCTTCATCA
>NZ_JAJRBM010000008.1 GCF_028679455.1 Methanospirillum sp.
CAGAAGTTCCTGACACTTTTGAGTACAACATACTTTAGCCCCGGGAAAGAGCTCAAGCAGCATCGGGAGGCAACCAGCATGATCCTGTTCGGCATGGTTGATCACAATATAATCAAGCCTATCAATTCCAAGCCGGATCAGATTCCCGATGAAATCCTCTACCCGTGAAGGATCAGACGTATCAATGAGTGCAGACTTTTCAGTCCCTTTCACATAATACGAATTATATGAAGTTCCTTCAGGGAGGGGAACCAGTTCATCAAATATTCTCCGGTCCCAGTCAATAACCCCTACTGCAAAAATGTGTTCACTAATCTGACGGACTGCCATAATATTCCTCAGGATCAGCATACACTGACCAATACCTCGTGAGGTTGGATGGGTAACAGGATAAAAGGATCAGACTACCTGAAACAGGTCCAGTATGGGGAAAGGATCTCTTTGAGTTCTCCGGTGATCGTGATCACCTGAGATATGGCAGATTCAGAGACTGACCGGTGCAGGAGATCAAGGAGTGAGTCCGGTTCACGGATAGCACTTATGTCAAGCCCGGCCATGGCTGCAATAATGCCCAGATTGGTGTACGGGAGGCCACCTTCAACGCTGTACCCTCCTTCAAGGATCCCAACAAGCCTGCCAAGACAGATACTATCAGCAAGGATGCAAACCTCCTGCATCATGGTTGCATAACCCCGGGCTGTAAGAGCCAGGCCGGTTAAGGGATCCGAAAAATGATTGTCCTGACCTGCAGATACCACGATACAGTCAGGCTGAAACTCTTCGGCAAGCGGTATAACAATTTCAGTGAGGAGATACTGGTATACCTGATCTGAACTCCCTCCGGGAACCGGCATATTTACCGTATATCCGATTCCTTCCCCTGAACCGATCTCATCGATCTGGCCTGAACCCGGGTAGAAGGGAAACTGATGGACCGAACAGAAGAGAACCGAGGGATCAGTAAAAAAAATCTCCTGTGTACCGTTCCCGTGATGGGCATCCCAATCCAGGATCAGGATCCGTTTCATCCCACGCCGCTGGAGATGCCTGACCGCTATGGCAGCATTGTTAAGATAACAGAACCCGCCCCCATGGGAACGTCCGGCGTGATGACCTGGCGGACGACAGAGCACAAATGCATTGTGTATCGTCTGATCAATAACAGCATCTGCTGCGATGACCGCTCCCCCGGCTGCAAGAAGGGCATCGCCTATCAAACCATGAGGAATAGCGGTGTCGTAGTCTATCATACCACCGGTAACACTCGATTCTTCAAGAAAACTCAAATATCCTGGATCATGCACAGCAAGGACTTCTGTCCGGGTTGCTTTCCGGGGAGGGATGAGCATGATATCAGGGTGATCGAAGAGCCCTTCCTCCATAAGTTGGTCCATGGTGTATGCCAGTCGTTCATTACGTTCCGGATGAGTCGGACTCTGTTCATGACGAAGATACTCAGGACCAAAGATGATACCGGTGGTCATGGAGCCTCCGCGGTGATTCCGGGGGCGATACCAATCACAAAATCAGTTATCCTGGCCTGGGTACGCCCTCCCCGTACCACATTATACACCGAGTACTGACTGGTAAGGAGTTCTTTCAGATCTTGTGCAGGTGCTCCTTCTTTCCGTGCCTGGGTTCTTACGATCTCGCCTGCATACATCAGGAGATCATCATCCGAAATGCCTGCAGGTAACGGATAATCAACTCCGTTTAATGTGAGGATCCCCCGTCCGGAATCAGCACGGGCGTGAATCCGGATACTGATCCGGGAGACTGCAGCTCCGACTGCATTGGCAGATGCAGCATGTTCAGGTACATAGTATCTGACCCTGGCTTCATCAGCGAGATCAGGGATCAGGTATGGGGCCAGGAATCCGGCCCCTACGATCAGGCCAGGGTCCTTCCGGTGGATAATCGCACCGAGTGTCTCCAGATAATACTGATATGCTTCGAAAGCTTTTGCTGGATCCAGGCAGCAGGATCGGGAGACATCCCCGATATCAGCACCAAGAACATTGAGGGCATCCGTGAGCGTCGGCTCGCCACCCCCGAATGCCCGTGCATTACCTGATCGGACCTGCGTCAGGACATCCCGGATGCATGAGTCTCCACCGAGCGGAATGGTATCAGCAGTTACCGCCTGAATGAGGGTTCGTCTCCCCTGTACAAACAGGGTCTGAAGAACCGGCTTCCCGTCCCGGATAGGTACAAGATCAGTGGTAGTTCCTCCGATATCCACCACCAGGCAGTCCTGCTTCTTTGAGAGGTATCCGGCCCCCAGGGCAACGGTAGCAGGACTTGAGTGGTACAGTAGCGAAGGATTATCGATTGCCCGGTCGAATCCACAGAGCCCGCCGTCGGAAGTAACAAACAAAAAATCGGGGTGAGTTTTTCGGATTTGGTCAGAAAGTGAGACCACGGTTGCTTTGATCCCTGCATTGATCCGGGTTGTGGCAATTCGTGCAGGGAAATTCAGTCCTCCCAGCGGTGCACTTATCGCAATCTGTTCATCGTCAAAGAACTGTCTTGCAATATCCCGGACGATCTCTTCCTGCACTGGGTTTCTCACCGAAAACTTACCAACAATCGCCACTGCATCGGCCCGGCAGCCCCTGAGCAGCCCTTCAACCTGCCTGGTATCAACCGGTTCAAGAACATCACCCCTGGGACCCACCGCTCCTTTGACTGCGCCCCCGTGCACAAGCCCGGGGCCAGGAATAGTAATGGTCCTGACCCGCCCTGTACTCCCGGTAACCATTGCATTCAGCGGCTGGGAAGTACTAACTGCAAGTCTCCCGCCATCTCCGGCTTTGAGCAGGGCTTGTGCAAGCCCTTTTGAGTTCGAAACCTTAATCGTCCTGATGTCGCTGTCTATCAGCGCGATATCAGTATTAGTACCACCGATATCTATCCCGGTGAACATTACCCCTGTCCCTCTCCTCTCAGCATAAGTTCCAGGACTGCGAATTACTTGAATGTTACCGGGACCTGAACTGATTCTGAATATATATGTCAGGACCCTGAAATATCTAGATCAATTGGTGCTGGTCTGCTGACATCATGACGCTTGTGTGTGAGGATGGGGAGAGTGTCCTGAAGAAGACCATCGCAGCGGTGTTCTACACTCTAAAAGCGCGTCACATATCCAAGGTATATGTGACAGACCGACGAATAGTCATCAAAAACCGGAAAAATGAACTTATCAGGATATCATTTGCACATGTCCATGAAATAACCGTTGAAGATCAATATCGTCTCTGTATCAGGTGTAATACCCCGCAGCGGTTTTTCCATGAACGTGAAGAGTATACCCGGCTGTATCTTCATGGGCTGAAGAAGAAAGAAGGTGGCGTGATAGCCCCGCTCGAAGATCCAAAATGGTCTGAGTCATGGCGGCGTTATCTGAATTCTCTGGTAAAAAAGTATCAGGCAGCGGTTGCGCAGAAGAAACGCGAGATGCAGAATGAAGAGGATGAACTGCTTTTCATTGAAGGGATTCAAAGACGGGCAAATGGTCTCGATCCGTTCGCCATCGTCAAGACCAAAGAGAAACTTCAGATATGGTTTGATGATACCGAACTGAATGCCTGCACCCTGTATGCCACCAATGAACACCTCCTGGTCAAGATCAAATCATCAGACTACCTCGTGGTCCCCTATTCAGTAATTTATACAACCGCACCAGTAGAGAAAGAACGATTTTGCATCACATTCTCATTTCCCCAGGAGATCGAAGGATTCTCACAACCACTCTCAAAAATGTACATTAAACGGATACCAGTGCCTGATGAACAATACCCGAAAAAAGTACAGGAACGATGGATCGAGGGATGGCAGGAGTTCTTCAATCAGGTCACTTCGGCATTCAAAGCACATAAAGGGGCGATCAGTCATGATGAGATGTTGGAGATGCTTATCGAGATGAAACACAGCCCGACAAAATATTCACTCAGTGCATATGCAAAGCAGGGATGGGACCGTGCCTGTGCACTTGCGGTGGATCGGTTCGGGGGGATGGATGACCTTTACCTGTTTCAGACCTTCCTGCTCAAAGAATACGAAGATATGAAAAACCGGGCAATGGCGGAGCCAGATAATGCACGACAGGAAGCATACCTGGGTTCTGAGATGGCATACAACTCAATCCTCGCATACATTAACCAACATACCCGGGCACGCTGACCCGGTTCCTTTTTCCCTGATATCAAATAACAGGGTTTTTACCCCATGCCCTGCACCTGAAAGTATGGATCCTGAACAGGAAGCAGTCCGGACCATTGCTAACCTCATGATGGTGAGTGCCCGGACTGCACCCAAAGGGAAGGGAATCGATACCATAGAGATGAAGGCTCTGTACGGGCCTGAACTCACCGAACTTTCACATGAGATGGAGATGATTGGAACCAGGATAGGGTTTCAATTCTTTCTGCGTGATGCCAAAAATATTGCAGCAGCATCGGCATGTGTGCTAATCGGGTCCCACGGTGATCAGCATGTGGGTCTGAACTGCGGGGGATGCGGATATAATACCTGCAAAGAGATGGCAGAAGCATTTGAGATGCGCAATACAGATACCCTCTATCAGGGACCGGTCTGTGTGATCAGAATGGCTGATCTTGGAATTGCGGTTGGATCAGCAGTAAAGACAGCCCAGATCCATAACGCAGATAATCGTGTCTTCTTTTCAGCCGGTGTGGCAGCACTCTCACTCGGCCATCTTCCCGGATGCACTACTGCCTATGCAATTCCGCTCTCGGTAACCGGGAAGAACATCTTCTTTGATCGATAATCTGACATCATGACAATACTAAAAATTCGCGGCGGAGACCTTGACCTGGTCGAGTATGAATTCAACTCATTTCAACCAGGTAATGACCTGAAGACAGTCGGACTTGAAAAAACCTATGATCTGAAGATCAGAACAGAACCGGTGACGGTCAAAGCTCCTGGACGGATACATCTGACAGTCCTGGATATGAATAGGTTTGCACCCGGGCATCCGGGAGGGGGTGGTATCGGGTTTGCCATCCAGGTTTATGCCCAGGCAACAGCCAGAACCATTCCAGCGGGCTACGAGATCACCTACAGCAGACCGGCCATCATTGAGCACTTCCTTATATTATTCAGTAAAGTCACCGGCTATACCGGAGGATTTGCGGTGCAGGCCATGGATCATGAGTATAAACATGTTGGACTTGGATCAACATGCACCATCATTACCGCAGTTGCAGCAGCAGTGAACCGGGCAGTTGGCGATCCCCTCACAACCGACCAGCTCAGGACTCTTATCGGGAATAACTACGTTGAGGAGACAGACGGCGGGCTCGTGACCTATGGATTTGAAACAGGGGTAGGTCCTGCAGTTACCAGTTATGGTGGAATGGCAGTCATGGGCGATGATCTCGCAATAGTATACCGCCACGAATTTGCAGCAGATAAGTATGTGCACATCGTTATCCCTCCGAGTTCAATCTCGTCTGCAGGTGAAGAAGAG
>NZ_JAJRBM010000072.1 GCF_028679455.1 Methanospirillum sp.
CTACCCGGGAGATCCGTTGCAGTCAGTAACTCCCATTTATTGAGTATAGTAGTTATTGGTCGTGCTTCTTCCTCAATCCGGTACTTTTCGAGAGCAGCACCCATAAGAGGTGATTGTTCGACTACAGTTACATCGCACCCCTGTTTTGCGAGAGGAACTGCAAGGGTTCCCGGTCCTGACCCGATGTCAAGCACCCGTGTCCCGGAGGGGATATCCATCGTTCTGAGTTGAGTTGTTACCACTTTCCCATATGATCCCCGGGTATTTTCGAGATATCTCCTGACATTACTTGGATCCATCCAGAAATCACCCTCATGAATGATATTGACTGATTCTAGGTGCTTCTTTTTTAGTTCACCCCATCGTTCAGCCCAGTACGTATTTGATAACGCGTATGGTGAGGAGTCAGGTTTTGTATGCATGCCTATGTTCCAGTTTCTTTGTGAGCAGAATATTAAGACAGTTAAAGAATAAATAATTGATATAATTATTGAGTAAATATAGGATCCATGTATTACAACGCTCATGTTTGATGACATGCATCAGGTGTTCAGAATCAGATAACTATTCACCGGCACTCCGGAATTATCCCGGATCTTGAAAAAGTGAATTTAAGTTTTTTTCCTGACTTATACGTTCTTTTCCCGCGATAACCCCGAAGAGGTGATGATATCATTGATCTCATCATCACTCAGATCATAGTGGTAGAACTTGGAGTAGAATTCTTTGATATATACAGAAAGATCCATATCCGCAAACAGATCCGGATAGAATGCCTGAGCGAGCCAAGGAATACCAATGATGCGGTTTACACCCGGAGGTCTATCAATCCATCCAAACGGCTGGTTGGGAATCAGAAACACGTTCTTATTTTTAACTGCGTTGATGTCTTTCCAGTTTGGATCAGAGAGAACTGACTTATAAAATCGACTGTCACCAGCAAGAATGAGATCCGGATTCCAGGATAGCACCTGTTCGATAGATACCGGGCTCATTCCTCCAGCACCCTTTTCATTAACTTCTGCAACATTTTTACCCCCGCAGATAGTGATGAGTTGGGCATGGTCTGATACTTCAGGATCCGTCTTCAGTCCATCCGGACCCTCTGCGTAGTATACCCGGACTCTCTGATCTTCAGGGATCGTAGCTACCTTTTCAGTAACCGTCTTGTACATGGTATCATAGAAAGTGTTTAATTCTGATGCCTTCTCTTTCTGATCGAGAAGATCACCAAGGAATATGATACCCGGCCCGTATTCTTTTGCGTTTGTTGCATCGATAACCCCTACGACAGGAATGGGGTAAAGCTTTCTTTGCATGTCATCGATCGTATCAGATACATTGGTTCCCGGGCTGGATCCAAACAGGATAATATCAGGCTTCATTGAGAGAAATGTTTCATAATTCAGGGCATTCCCCATCTGTTGACCACCAACATTAGGCAGATTTCGATATTTCTCAGAAACATAATTCGTGTCGTTGAATGCAAAATTCAACCCGATCAAGGTGTCCGGATTAATCATATATACCGCTTCACTCGTTGGGGGAGAGGTCCCGAGAACGGAATCAATTTCTGTAGGCACTGTTACCTGTCTGCCTACCATATCAGTAATTGTTCTGGTATCCTCAGCGTAAACGACAGTGAATCCGGCAAATGCGAACAATAATAATATAAACACACTTTTAAACTTCATTAGATCCATCCAGTTTCTTGTTCATAGATAATTAACATTCATTTTTAATTTGATTGCCGGGATCAACATATGCTCAATTCATATTAAAATTATATGATTGTTAATTTTTTAATATGCAAATAATGTGAATCGAAAGACAGCAATGAGGTTTTATCATTGCCACACATGCGCTAACTTGATGGGATATAGTTAACTATGCTGATCACAATACCCCAATCTTTGAATATATTAAAGTACATGATAATATAAACTGTCATAACGTGGCCATTTATTTTTCCATTAGGTTGCGGTTTAATAATAACATGCGGGTCAATTTATTTTAATTTGTGAAATGGATAATCTAATCAAGAAAGTAAATTAAATTAAAAACATTTTTACCAAATGAATAAATAACTTATTTCTCCAAACCATTACTCGTCACTGAACTAAAACATGAGACGGTCAGAACCATATGGAGTACAATGGACAATCAAAATCTTTCTTCCAACCCAATTCACCCGTCTGAACCAGATAATCTGACAAATATCAAAGATTTAACAAAAAAACTTAATATTAATATCCCATTATCTATCGCTCTTTACATCCTTCCGGTACTGATAATATTCTGGTCACTCTTTATGGGACGATTTGAAGTGGATCCAGGAAACGTACTTCGAATCCTCATCTCATCAATATTCCCGATAGATCATACTTGGACAAGTGCTGAAGAAACAATCGTTATGCAGGTCCGTCTTCCCCGAATCATTGCTGCGGTAATGGTTGGAGCAGCACTGTCCATGGCCGGCGCTGCATATCAGGGACTCTTTAAAAACCCTCTTGTATCACCTGACATTCTGGGTGTGTCATCAGGAGCTGGGTTTGGAGCTGCTGTTGCGATCCTAATCTCCTCTTCATCATGGATGATTCAGGTATCTGCTTTTGCCGGAGGGATCGCTGCAGTCCTTTGTACCTATCTTTTGAGCAGATTGTATAAGAGTGGTCAGATTCTGGTGCTGGTTCTCTCCGGAGTAATTGTCTCTTCATTCTTCGGAGCACTCCTCTCAATCACAAAATATGTTGCAGATCCGTATGAAAAACTTCCAACCATCATCTTCTGGCTGATGGGAAGTCTCTCATCAGTCAGGTACACCGATCTTTTTGCAATCGCTCCGGCCATGTTCCTCGGGGGAACAATCCTTCTTCTCATTCGCTGGAGGATCAACCTTCTTTCACTCGGATCTGATGAAGCCAGAACCCTCGGAGTAGATATGAAGCAGATCACCCGTATTATCATTCTCTGCGCCACACTCCTCACCGCTGCATCGGTATGTATCAGTGGTATCATAGGATGGGTCGGGTTGGTAGTCCCCCATCTTGGCAGAATGGTTACCGGGCCTGATTACCGACGTCTCCTCCCGATGACCATCGTCATGGGTGCATCCTATCTTTTGATCATGGACGATCTCTCCCGGACCCTGATTACCACCGAGATTCCACTCGGGATTCTCACTGCCCTTCTTGGTGCTCCGTTCTTTGCATATCTGCTCTGGAGGAGGAAGACAGGATGGTCATGACACTTAGTGCTCACTCCCTTCGGTTCAGTTGGGATAATAAACGGGACATATTTTCAGATATTTCATTCACCTTGAAGCCCGGAGAACTCTTCTGCATTCTGGGTCCGAATGGTACCGGAAAATCAACCCTGCTTCGATGCCTGATTGATCTTCTTGATCTCCATTCAGGTTCAGTCAGACTTGACGACACTGATATCAGAGAGATGGACAGGCAGGAGTTATCCCGGAAGATGGCATTCGTCCCTCAGGGATATGATGTCGCATTTCCATACACCCTTCTTGAATATGTGCTGATGGGACGGGCTCCATACATCTCTGCGTTCTCTTCTCCAACCGAGGAAGACGTACGAATTGCAGTGGAGGCTATCTGTGAGGTCGGAGTACATCATCTCATCGAAAAACCCGTGAACGAAGTAAGTGGTGGAGAGCACCAGCTTGCACTCATTGCCCGGGCCCTCGCCCAAAAACCCGATATTCTTCTCCTTGACGAACCTACATCCCATCTGGATTTTGGGAACCAGATGCAGGTATTATCCCTCATCGAACGACTTCGTGACCGGGGGATTACCATCATCATGACTTCTCATTTTCCGGATCATGCATTCATCGTATCTGATCAGGTAGGCATCATGCAAGGGGGAAAGTTTTCCATGATCGGACCTGCAGAAGAGGTGATCACCAGTGATGCTCTCCGGGCAACCTATCATGTAGATGTCAGGGTCGAATACATCGAGGTTGCAGATCGAAAAGTCTGCATTCCCATCCGTTACCGGCCCGGATCTCTCTGCCCGGTTGAATCGATTCTTGATCAGATCCTGGCGAATTTTTCTGACCCTGCACACCGGTGTACGAACTGTGGATTTATGCCAGAACAGGAAAACATCATGATAATACAACCTGATGGAATACAGGTCTGAATAATTTCCGGGTTTATGGAGACAGACCTCCGAAGATCGCAGTCGTTCATGGGGATAGAGAAAGATGCAATGGAGCAGTATTATGCAGTTCTTAAATATGAGGTTACTCTGGGCCTTCAAGGCCTGTTAACACGTAAATCCGGAAAATAGACACCAGTCATCGTTTGTTGCTGCCTTTGATAACAGTTATTATTATCCAAGGGGAAGAGAGATATCAGGTCGTGATGACCAAATAATATGAACTCTGTGCGCAGTTCTTACACCGTACTTTTCCATCAACAATAACCTCTTTGCTATCCATGATCTGTTCGCCACAAATGCAACAGGTATCTTTGTGCGTTGGAAATCCCGGCATATCTTCAGGTGGTATAGTAACCCGTACCTGTTGAATCAGAAATAGTTCCTCTTCTGGAGCGTTGCACACCATTTTTGCAACTTCTTTCATATCTTGAGGTTGGTTTTGTTTCTTTGGCAATGCAGTAATCCTCACTGCTTTGTTTGTTTTGGTATCGATAAATGTAGCCGCGAATTTGCCATAATTTTTATGTTTGAGAGTTCTATGCCCAAGGGAAACCCCGGTGATCGCCTGGATTGCATCGGTTGCACACCGGTCAATTTCCACATACACAATGAGATCATAGTTCTTTTTCAGGGGATCCATTCCAAGTTCGCGAAGCCCGGCTATGGTCATTCTGGTCCCCATTACGATTCCCGGGCACATATCTCCATGAAATTCTTTTGCTTTCTGTAACAAAATGTCAATTATTTCCATGTATAAGCATTAGTGTACTAATTGCTAATGGTAAAACTTTTTGTTAATTATTTTTCAAAAATTCTCCAACTGGAACATTAACCATGGTGTAAGTACATCAACGAATATACACACATCCTTTTAATCATAATAACGAACTGTTTTCGAATTCAAGAAAATTATGAGTAAATAAAAACGTTAAAAAAATAAGTTTTTGAAAGGGGTACTGTCTCCCTCTACAGTCGTTCATTCTGGAGCAGAGTTGCATTCAGGGCTACCTGCGGCAGAGTGTACTTCTCTTTGAGTATCGCTACAATATAGGGCAGAGTGAACACAAATGCCAAACATCCGAATATCAGGAACATATTAGTGCATGTTGAAGCAATGGCTATGACCGGTACAATTGCAAGAGAGGACGCGAACTGTCCGATGTTCAGGAATACTGAGAAACCGCCACTAGCTCTGCCCAGAAACTGTTTTGGTGTAACTGTAGCGATCCAGGTTAAGATCGTCGGCATCAGGATACCATTACCGACCCCAATACAGATTACCGCGAGCGTAACAACGACAAGTGACGAGGCTATCCCCAGACAACAGTACCCGATCCCAAAGAAGATAAACGTAAGAGCGAGAATGGTGTATCGATGAAATCTCCAGGCAATTCTTCCATAAAACAGTCCAATGAGCGATGCAGAACAACCCATAATTCCCAGGAATAATCCGCTGGTAAGAGCAGTGTTTTCGCTTAAGATCCGTGCTGCTTCCATATTCGCAATTAAGTATGGGAACTTGATAGGCATCAGGAAGAATAACATACTACCAAGAAACAGGGTCGTATATCCTAATAGAAGGGGAGTTACCGGGAACTTTTCATCAGATATTACCATATTCTGTTTAATTTTCGGAAGAACCGGTTCTTTCATGGTTCTCAGAACACCTACGAAAATGATAATTCCAATCAGGTAAATAAGGAAGGCTGCACGCCAGGAGATACCAGCGAGAAAACCTCCGCTTAATTCAAGAATTAATACCCCAAAACCCATTGCAGCTGCTTGGTATCCAAGAACCCTGGCACGGGTTATTCCCTCATAATAACAGGGAATCAGAGAGGAAGTCGTGCAGGTGATACCGGCAATACCAACTCCTAGGAGAATTCTGCCGATTAATATTGCATATATGGAGGTGAGATAATATCCTGAACTTCCTGCGATGGTGAAGACCGCAATGGATACGACAAGAATTTTGATCTTACCAACTTTATCAGAAAGAACACCAATAAAAATTCCAGCGAGAGCAATTGAAAGTGAAGGAAGCGTAACTATTAAGGAGATAAGGGAGTCTGGTGCGTCGGGAAATGCCTGGCTGATTAACGGGAGAGCAGGTGCAACGGCTGCACCCCCCATAAGAATCATCATGGCTGATAACAAGAGGAATAATAATGTCCATTTTGACGGCTGGAATGGTGATGAAATCATGCCTTATTACGTTATTAATATCAAAATATCAATAAAGTGCTCCTATGTTGAGTAGCTCGTTACTATGATTGATGACACGTTACTTCAGGAACTGAAACGAATTGGAATGAGTGAATATGAAGCGAAAGTGTATACAATTTTGTCAGCACTTCGGGTGGCAAGTGCTCATGAAATTCACGACCAGACCAAGATACCCCGTGGAAAGATATATGAGACCCTTACCTCACTCGCCCAGAAAGGTTTTATCGTATCTTCCGGGAAATCGCCGATGCGATACTCTCCGGTTGATGTGATCCAAATATTTGAACGGCTTAAACGAGAGTCGGTGGAGTCTCTTGAAGGATTGTACCAGCGTCTGAAAGCTCTTGAAACCGAAGCACCAGAGCCACTTATGCAGGGATATAAGCTGCATACCGAATGGACCCGTGATAATCAAATCAGAATGATGCTGCGTAGGGCAAAATATGAAATTGTTCTTCTCTGCGATGAAAATGAATTTTTAACCAAATATAACAGTGAGATCATACGAGCGGCAAAACGGGTATTTATGTACCTGGTGGTAGGGAGATCAGAACTTACTGAGGTAACACCGATAAAATGCTACCTTGGTGGGAGTGATATCGATTCATCACTCTTTCATCACGAAGAAGGAGAAAATATCGGATTGTCCATGAAATTGTTATTAATGGCTGATCGCCGGGAATCTCTCTCAATTCTTGAAGATAACGGCAGATTAACAGGGATCTTTATATGCCCAGATATTTACGCCAGTTATCTCTCGCGAAAAATTGTTCAGGAAATTCAGCCAGTAGGAAAGTCCCGGAAGGGGATCTGACCGGGGTGGTTGATTTACCCGAGCTACTGAAAAACTAAGCAATGATTTATCTCATAAATTTTACTTAAATTTTGTAAAAGCTAGAGAATTCGCGTTTTGTCATGCTCCGAATATGTCATCATCTCATCTATCTAATATAACAAGAAAAATATGTAGCAAGATCACATCAGATAAAGTGCGCGATCGGATACGCATGCATGCGCTGTTATTAGGTCAACCAAGAGCAACATTAATATTCGGCACTGGTATCAAATATTGGAGGATTATATCGGGAAAATGAGAAATGTCCCGGATCATTGTGCTGATATACCAGTATATGACGAAGCGAAGAACAATACCTTTTGTATACCGGCAGAGGTTGAAGTTTTAAAGTAAATAATGCTCTTTTTTAGAGAATTATAGCATTTTAATGAATTAAAGCGGATCACGGAACAATTAAGAGACTTCTCACCACATGCTTCTGGAACATGCCCCAGATCATTTCCAATCCTCTCCATCAAAAACTCCTCCTCGCCACTGCTGCAATAGGAATGTTTCTGGACGGGCTTGACGGTTCGATTGTAAATATCATTCTTCCCCAAATATCTGGGTCATTCGATATCGATACCGGGACCGTATCCTGGGTTATTATCACCTATCTTTTAATGGTTGCAGGACTTATCCTCATCTTTGGAAAGAGTGCTGAACGCGGATCTTTGAAAACAATATTTCTTTTGGGCCTATTTATCTTCACCATTGGATCTGCAGCTTGCGGATTATCACCTGATTTCCAAACACTTCTCGGGTCACGCATTCTTCAGGGAGTCGGAGCTGCCATGATTGCTGCAACCGCATCGCTGCTTTGTGTGACGTATCTCCCAAGAAACATGCTGGGTTTCTCTCTAGGGGTAATATCAATGGCAATTTCAATAGGGGTTGCGGTGGGTCCTGCTATCGGTGGATTTCTTGCCCAATACTTATCCTGGCACTGGGCTTTTCTTATCAATATCCCAATTGGACTCCTTATTCTGCCATTTGCCCTGTATGTTATCCCAAAGGATGTTCCCGGGATTAAGGAGCGGTTTGATCGTTTCGGTGCTATCATGCTCTTTAGCATGATGGCTTTGGGTGTCTATGTTCTTGAACGGATTCCTCATATGGGTATGTTTGATCACCAGATACAGATCTGCACCATTCTCTGTATCGGGTGTATAATCGTGTTTATTATCAGAGAACTTACCTGTCAGAATCCACTGATAAATATCAGTATTTTTACCGGATGGGAGTTTACTGCGACATTCATTGCATTTCTCATCATGAGTTGCGTA
>NZ_JAJRBM010000073.1 GCF_028679455.1 Methanospirillum sp.
ATCTACATCGTTGAGCCAGATCCGCTCCATCTTGATGGGAGGTTCAGCATGACCGAAATTCAGGAATGCACCTGAAGAGCACATCGCTCCAAAGGTTCCGGTGGTAACTACATCCACCTCTTTAAGAGCTCCTTCTTCACCGAGCTCGCTGACAATGGCGGGCATCTCATCGGCAGTGACCACCCTAGCTGATCCATCACGTATCCGCCGGTTGATCTCATCGATGCTTTTATCCATACTACTATGTGTTTTGCGGTTAGATCAGTTATATATTCTCAATATTATTTCACCTGATACCGAACGTGATTGTTTTATGAGGTATTGTATGAACATTCAGACATCTACACGACATACCGATACATTGCATGAGGATCGTTATGAATGACAGTATCCGTACCCTGCTTTATGGCATTCTTACCTGGCTCATTCCATTTCTGATAGCGTTACCGTGTTATTCTTCTGACGGTGTGATTCTGATCGATCAACAGGTATTCAAGAGTATCATGATCGTTACTGGTTCTCTCACCGGAGCGATTCTTCTGGTGCATCTCTTCAGGGTCATGAGATGGAGATACTTTCAGGCAGGATGGCTGATTGGAATTTCATGGCTTGCAATTAACTTGACGCTTGATTTCATCATCCTGATCCCAATGAGTAATCTTGATATTCCATCTTACTTCACTCAGATTGGAATGAGATACCTGAGTATTCCTATTATGTCTGTCATGGCAGGGGTAGTAGCGGATCATGCAGTACAGAGTCGTGCCTGATATGACTCCTCATCAAATACCAAATGATTTGAATCAAAACCTGGCCAAAGATCTGAACTCTCATTCTTTTACCCTGGAGTTTCTTCCTTCTGTTTGGTACCTTCTCGCTGATCGGATTTTTCCTCAACTCTGTTGCCGGTATCCACCCCCCTTATACGGACTCTTTCTTGAAGCAGTCAGGGAGGTATCACGTCAGGATGGTAATCTGGATCTGGCAGTAGCATATCTGCAGGATATTGTCACGAGTGCTCCATCAGATGGAATTCTCTTTGAACAGGCAGGGCAGTTGCTGAATATTATTGAGTGGAGGCGTACCTGTCATCCGACATGGTTCCCATCAGGGATGAAGGGGTATCGATTGAAACCGGGTAAGTGCTCTCCTTATATTACTCATGCAATGGTACTCCTTCAAACCGGTGAGGATGATGAGGCATTGAGTCTGGCGGAAAAGATCATCAACTCGTC
Source organism: Methanospirillum sp. (assembly GCF_028679455.1). GTDB lineage: Archaea > Halobacteriota > Methanomicrobia > Methanomicrobiales > Methanospirillaceae > Methanospirillum. Next base: position 1,236 of record NZ_JAJRBM010000073.1, read on the forward strand.
AGATCCTGGTTCTGATGATCGCTGGCTTGCGTATCTGATCCGCACAGCAGTCTTCATTTGTATGGGGGAGATAACAATTGCTGAAAAGGAACTCAATCAGATCAATGTTGAAAATTCTATGAGAACGTGAAGAATGGTTCATAATTTTTTATGATCCTGCTCTCATTGTACTTTCATTCCATCATTTCTAGTAGAATTCAAACCTATACCTATGGTATCAGGGGCTGGAAGAGATGCTTTACCGGGATGATATAATTCGGGATCTGGAGATTTCTGCTCCTCCCGAACTTGCCGAACCGTTTGATCAAGGTAAGATAGGGCTCATTGTTGAAGGTAAACAGGAGATTAACCGGATATGTACCTGTCTCGATGTCACCGTTGAGGTTGTCAGACAGGCGATCTCACTTGGTGCTGATCTGTTAATTGCTCATCATACTCCATTCTGGTATCCCCTGAGCAGTATTAAGGGATCAGATGCAGCTCTGCTTCGTGAGTTGCTCAGTAACCGCATCAATGTCTACGTAATGCATACCAATTATGATCTTGCAGTAAACGGCGTAAATCACTGTCTGGCAGGTTTGCTGGGTCTTGGATCTATCAGAGCCCTCTCGCTTGGGGTGGTGGGTGACTGCCATCTTACTCCTTCGATGATTGCTGATCATCTGGGTACTCCACTCAGAATCTGGGGAACTATTAGGGAGATCCGTCGTCTTGCCGTGGTTGGGGGCTCTGGTTTTGATATGGAAATCATCAGGGAAGCTGCCGCAGCAGGGGCTGAAGCATTTCTCTCTGCAGAATTGAAGCATTCAGTTGCAAGGGCATCACCGCTTCCTCTCATTGAATCCACTCATTATGCACTTGAAGCTCCGGCGATGCGAATACTTGCAGGAAGATACGGGTGGACCTATATTGACGATCCCCCGGTTATGAGTTCATATCCATGAGTGATCCGCTCCAGGATCTTACGGATGGGCATCCACTCAATGACTGGATGCGGAAACGAATCTGTGCATACTACAAAAGCAGGGGACAAAAAGCCCTTGCCATTGTTGATCATGGCCGTGTCAAGCGATATCGTGATTTTTTTGTGGTTGTTGGCGATACCGGTAAATATGTAGTAGAAGATGAATTTTGTTCCTGTGACGATTTTCTCCATCGGGGCGGTCGTTGCGCTCATATTCTTGCGGTAAAAGTGGCCCGGGTAACCGGCAGGTTTGAACTGATAGATCTCTGGTATCATGAGGATCTGAACACTGCACCGGGTGGTACTGCCTTATAGAAAGCAGGTGAATAGCTAAGGCATTGCGGGAATCTTCATGATGGAAGAAGAATATCAGCTCGAATACTTCCGATCCCAGGATCTGGTGCGGAAGGTCTGTACCTCGTGCGGGAAAGCGTTCTGGACGAGGGATCCCGAGCGAACGGTTTGTGGGGATGCCCCCTGTGAACCATATCAGTTTATTGGAAATCCTCTTTTCAGAGCTCACACCGTTGATCAGATGCGGGAAGCATACCTCTCTTTCTTTGAGAAAGAAGGACATACCCGGATATCCCGCTACCCGGTTGCAGCGAGATGGCGTGATGATATTTACCTTACCATTGCATCAATTGCTGATTTTCAGCCATTTGTAACCAGTGGCGTTGTTCCTCCACCAGCAAACCCGCTTACAATCTCCCAATCCTGTGTCAGACTGAATGATCTTGACTCAGTCGGAAGATCAGGCCGACACCTGACCTGCTTTGAGATGATGGCTCATCATG
>NZ_JAJRBM010000074.1 GCF_028679455.1 Methanospirillum sp.
ACGGCAGTTCAGGATCCATCCAGTTGTACTATCAGGAGTATGCCTGAAGCAGCCTTAAAAACAGAAAAAGTTGATTATACTCTCGCACCGGTAGCATTGAAAAAATTGATTCTTGAATTTTCTAAATCAGGCCTTACGTAGGTTAAACACTTCCATTTCTTTGTGCATATTTGCGACTGCTTCATTGATCAGGTCGATGATTTCGGTAATCTGGGATACCACTGCCAATGCCTCTTAACTGGTAGCTGAAGAGTGGGTTTCATCATCTGCCGTCTTTTTCACGAGCATACTCATTTCGTTTGCACTTGCGGTAATTTCTTCAAATGAGGCTGCCTGCTGCTCGGTTGCCCTGGCTATGGTGAGCATCTTCTGGTTTATGGTATCAACTGATGTAGTAAGCTGGGTGAAAACTTGTAAGGTATCATTTAAGGCACGGTTCCCTTCCTGAACAGCCTTTCCTGCTGCTTCAATAGCAATCGCTGCATTATCAGATTTGCGTTCGAGCCCCTGGATCATATCAGCAATGGATTCTGCGGAGGTTCGTGATTCCTGAGCGAGAGACTTGACTTCAGATGCCACGACTGCAAACCCTCTTCCTGCATCTCCTGCACGGGCGGCTTCAATTGCAGCGTTTAAGGCCAGGAGATTTGTCTGGTTGGCAAGATCCGTAATAATATTTACAATTTTTCGGATCTGATTCATCTCACTCCGGATCTCGTTTATGATAACTTCAACTTCACTTGATGATCGGGTGATGCTCTCCATACCTTTATCGGCATTTTCTGCATGTTCAGTACCTCTCTTGGCCAGATTATTTGTATCTTCACTCAAGCGTGCAACTGCATCTGCATTACCTGATATCTCACCTACCATAATGGTAAGATCTGACATGGCCTGAAGAACCTGATCGATACCATCTTCTGATTTTGCCGCATTTGCAGATGTTTCTTCTGCATTCTGTGAGATCTCTTTTGCACCCCTGCTTACATCCTCGACTCCGAACTGGGCAGTGGAGGCATGATGGGAGAGACTGTCAACCTCTTTCATCAGGGTCGCAATAGTACCCGAGATTTCATCTCCGATATGGTCAAGGGATTTTTTAAATAATGAGAAGTCGCCGTCAGCACGAATATGGCTGTCAAAAATCTCCGCAAAATTACACTGAGCGTATTGATCAGATACCCTCATTGCTTCTTTCAGAGGCTCAACTACCGCTTCAAATGTCTGATTCATTCCAGTAACTACTCGGGAATAATCGCCCTGATGCCTGAGGGGGTCAGCCCTGACCTCAAGATCTCCTTTCACTGCTGCTTCTGACAAGAGATTTGCATCTTCAATGAGCAGGTGTATGGCGTTGATACATTGATTGAGATTATTCTTGATCTCGTTGAAATCACCCCGGTACTCATCGGTGATGATTGGTGGCAGGTCTCCTTTGCTTATCCTGTCGATATATTCAGCAGCCAGGTTGAGCGGAGCAATATAGGAATCAACCATCTTGTTGATGCCCTGTAGCATCTTTCCATTTTCACCGGGATATTTCGATGCATCCGCCCTGACATCGAGTTTTCCCTCCGTTGCAGCATCAATGAGCATCTTGATGTCTGCATTTCTCATATGGATGACATCAATGAGTGCATTGAGATTATTTTTGATCTCATTGAAATCTCCGTGATAATTTTCAGTAATCTTTGGCGGGATGTCTCCCTTGCTGATTCTATCAATATATTCAGCAGAAACGTTGATTGGTCCGATATAGGCATCAAGCATACTGTTGATACCTTCGATCATCTTCCCGTTTTCCCCCGGATACTTTGCTGAATCTGCCCTGACATCGAGTTTCCCGTCGATTGCTGCCTTGATGAGCATCTCGATGTCCTTATTTCTCATATGGACGACATCCATGAGTGCATTGAGATTATTCTTAATCTCATTGAAGTCTCCATGGTATTCTTCGGTAATGGTTGGAGGGATATCTCCCTTGCTGATTCTGTCGATATATTCTGCAGAAACGTTGATAGGTCCGATATAGGCATCAAGCATACTGTTGATGCCTTCGATCATCTTTCCGTTTTCTCCCGGATACTTTGCAGAATCTGCCCTTACATCAAGTTTTCCGGCAATTGCCGCATCAATGAGCATCTTGATGTCAGCATTCCTCATATGGATAACATCAATGAGAGCATTGAGATTATTTTTGATCTCATTGAAATCTCCATGGTAATTGTCGGTGACTTTTGGTGGAATGTCTCCTTTGCTGATTCTGTCAATGTATTCTGCAGAGACGTTGATCGGTCCGATGTATGCATCAAGCATGTGATTGATGCCATCAATCATCTTTCCGTTTTCCCCTGGATATTTGGTAGAGTCTGCCCTTACATCGAGTTTTCCATCAATTGCAGCATCAATGAGTGTCTTGATGTCAGCATTCCTCATGTGGATAACATCAATGAGTGCATTGAGGTTGTTTTTAATCTCGTTGAAGTCTCCGTGGTAGTCTTCCGTAATTTTCGGCGGAAGATCTCCTTTGCTAACCCGGTCAATGTATTCAGCAGAGACGTTGATTGGTCCGATATAGGCATCAAGCATACTGTTGATGCCATCGATCATCTTTCCGTTTTCCCCCGGATACTTTGCAGAATCTGCTCTGGCATCGAGTCTTCCGGCAATTGCCGCATCAATAAGCATCTTGATGTCTGCGTTTCGCATATGGACAACGTCGATAAGTGCGTTCAGGTTGTTTTTAATCTCGTTAAAGTCCCCGTGGTATTCTTCCGTAATTTTCGGTGGAAGATCTCCTTTGCTAACCCGGTCAATATATTCTGCAGAGACGTTGATTGGTCCGATATAGGCATCAAGCATGTGGTTGATGCCATCAATCATCTTTCCGTTCTCGCCCGGATATTTTGTTGAATCTGCTCTGGCATCGAGTTTTCCGTCAATGGCAGCATCGATGAGCAGTTTGATGTCTGCATTACGCATATGAATGACATCGATGAGTGCATTGAGGTTATTCTTAATCTCATTGAAGTCACCCCGGTAATTCTCTGTAATTTTCGGGGGTAGATCTCCTTTACTAACCCGGTCGATATATTCAGCAGACACGTTAATCGGGCCTAAATAGGAGTCAAGAATTTTGTTTATCCTGTCAATAAGGCCACCGTGATAACCGGTATATTTGGAGATATCAGCTCTGAAGTCAAGTTTGCCTTCCTGAGCGGCTGAAGCGAGTAATGAAATATCATCGTTTCGCAGATGGATTACATCAATAAGAGAGTTGAGATTATTTTTGATCTCATTGAAGTCCCCATGATAATTTTCTGTAATCCTGGGGGGTAAATCTCCCTTACTAATCCGGTCAATGTATTCAGCTGATACATTGATCGGTCCGATATATGCATCAAGCATCTCGTTGATGCCTTCGATCAACTTACCGTTTTCGCCTGAATATTTCTTGGAATCAGCTCTATAGTCAAGTTTTCCGTCTGTTGCTGCTTTTATGAGTTCAGTAATGTCCTCATTTCGCATATGGATGACATCGATAAGATTATTGAGATTATTTTTGATCTCGTTGAAATCTCCCCGGTATGGTTCAGTAATTTTCGGTGGAAGATCTCCTTTACTAACCCGGTCAATATATTCTGCAGAGACATTAATGGGTCCGATGTAGGCGTCAAGCATCTGATTGATACCCTCAATCATCTTCCCATTCTCACCGGGGTATTTCTTTGCATCAGCACGAACATCAAGCCGCCCATCGATTCCTGAATTAATGAGCATTTTAATGTCTTCATTTCGCATATGGACAACATCAATGAGTGCGTTAAGATTGTTTTTAATCTCGTTGAAGTCTCCCCGGTAGGCCTCAGTGATCCGTGGTGGCAGATCCCCTTTACTGATCCTATCGATATATTCCGCAGAAACGTTTATGGGACTGATATATGCATCAAGCATTTTGTTGATGCCTTCAATAATTTTACCGTGGTATCCTTGATATTTTGTTGAATCAGCCCGTGCATCTAGTTTTCCTTCAATTGCAGAACTGATAAGCATGTTGATATCTGTTCCCCGCATTTGCGAAACGTCAATTACACGGTTAATATCTTTTAATAATCTGGCAAGTTCTCCCTGATATTTATCTGTAACTAGCGTTTCTGGTATCTTTCCTTCTGCAAATTCAGCGAAGGCTCCTGCAGCAATCCTGACTGGAATGGTTACATCATTAAACCCGGAGTCAAGAGCCGTAATCATCTCACGGAATCCACCCTGATAGCGGACAGGATCGATGCGGGCTGATAGATCCCCGGAGCTGTAGGCTTCTGAGAACCGGTTGATATCAATTTGCATTTGTGACAAATTTTCACAAACTTTCGTGAGTTTATCGGTCACCACCCCGCGGGAACCGGGTAATCGTGGTATTTCTGGCTGAAAAGATCCTTCCAGAATAGAACCTACGGCATCAGTTATTCCTTTCTCTTCCTGGAGAAACAGATCCGTGAGTTGGTTTACCAAAGTCAGAATGCTCAGTTCGTTACCAGAGAAACGAGTAATATCGATCCGGGCATCCGAAAGTCCGGATCTTTGAAATTCAAGCAGTTTTGAAATCTCTTCATAAATTCGGCCAGAACTCTGACCTTCTTTCTCTGAAGATGTATCTTGTGGCCCCATCAGTTTCACTCCGGTACAGACAGCACGTTTGAAAATGTAACGTGATTGTGTCAGGATTATGTCCCCTCATATATTTAAATAAACTGATGGTTTTAGCCCTCTATTTTTTATATATTTTGAATATTTTCTTTAAAATCACAACAATGTTTATATATGAAGGAAAGAAGTTATTTTCCATAATTTATTTATACAATTGAAATCAACCTATGATCAACTACCTTGGAGGTAGATCGATGAAGAATAGAATTTTGAACAAAATCAGCAATCCGGGAATCAGATCCCGTATTGTGCTCCTGACTGGTATGAAGTCAGGAGGTGTGAGGGGTGACACTCTGTCTTACCTGTCATCAGTACGCTCCGTGCCTACTTCCGGGCGGAAAGACCACGGCACCTATCCATGATATCAGGTAATCTCTGAACTTCTGGATATCATCATGCTTGACCGGCATTTCTTGAAATGATGGTCAAAGCCAGCGGTCCTGAACCGGGAGTTGGGTGAAGGAGAGGAGAAGAGGCAGTATTCAAAGTTTCTCTCCTGTTAGCAATGAATAGCGAATAGCAACAAAAATTTCTAAATTTGAGGGATATAGATGAGACAAGTCGCAATTTACGGGAAAGGTGGAATCGGAAAATCCACAACCACTCAGAACACAGTTGCAGCACTCGCTGTGGCAGGCAAGAAGATCATGGTTGTCGGCTGTGACCCGAAAGCAGATTCAACACGGCTGTTGCTTCACGGTCTTTGTCAGAAGACGGTTATGGCAACGCTCCGTGACGAGGGAGATGATCTCGAACTTGATGACATCCTGAAACCCGGATTCATGGGTGTAAAATGTGTTGAGTCCGGAGGTCCTGAACCAGGTGTCGGCTGTGCAGGCCGTGGTATCATTACGTCTATCAACCTGCTTGAATCCATGGGGGCATACACCCCTGATCTTGACTACGTCTTCTACGATGTGCTCGGTGATGTGGTCTGCGGAGGATTTGCGATGCCGATTCGTGAGGGAAAGGCAGAAGAGATCTACATCGTTGCATCAGGCGAACTTATGGCTCTCTATGCAGCAAACAACATCGCAAAAGGTATTCAGAAGTACGCTGATACCGGAAAAGTCCGTCTCGGTGGAATCATCTGCAATAGCCGGAAAGTAGACAACGAATATGCCCTGCTTAAGGCGTTTGCCGAAGAACTCGGTTCACAACTGATCCATTTTGTCCCCCGTGACAACCTGGTTCAGAGGGCTGAGATTAATAAGAAGACCGTCATGGACTTTGAACCTGAGTCAAACCAGGCCCAGGAATACCAAAAACTCGCCAATGCCATCGATACGAATACGATGTTCGTCAAACCCAAACCGATGGAACAGGACCGGCTCGAAGAACTGATGATGCAGCACGGGTTCCTTGACGCTATGTAAGGAGATGGAGGGAATCATACATGTTACTCATCAGAGCTATCGTCAGACCAGAAAAGAAAGACGAAGTACTTGCCTCTCTCTCAAAGGCAGGATTTCCAGCGGCAACGGTAGTCGATGTCGTAGGTCGTGGGAAACAGAAAGGTATCAAGATGGGGGGAATGCTCTACGATGAGATTCCAAAAATCCTCATTATGGTAGCAATCCACGATGAAGAGCGTGAGAACATCATTGATGTGATCCTCAAGACCGCACGAACCGGTGAGGATGGAACCTTTGGTGATGGTAAGATCTTCATCACTCCGCTTGAAGAGGTTTATACCATCTCACGTGGCGGCAGAGGCCTTTAATCCTGGAGACGGCCCTTATGAAGGAGATAATGGCAGTCGTCAGGATGAATAAGACGAATGCAACCAAGAAGGCGCTGATCGATGCCGGGGTAGCCGGTTTTACTGCCATCAAGGTCCTTGGCAGAGGAAAACCAGTGGAAGATCCGGCAGTGATCCAGGAACGGAAGAACAAGCTCCTGGAGATGGCAGTCCATGAGAGTATCGATGCTGAAGAAGCAGAGCGGCAGGTTGTCAGTTTCCTGGACGGATCCAGACTCTTTCCCCGCAGGCTTTTCACCATACTTGCTCATGACGACGATGTTCCCCGGATCATCGAAGCCATCACCCGGGCGAACAAGACCGAGCATAATGTCGGAGACGGAACGATATTCGTGATGCCGATAGCCGATGCGGTACGGGTACGGACCGGAGAGACCGGAGAAGCAGCAATCTGGTAATACAGGATTTGATTCAGATGTCAATGAGCGAAGAAATGATGGGAGATATGCTGGAAAAATATCCGGAGAAGGTTCTCAAAAACCGGAAAAAGCATATCACCATCGTCGATACCAGTCAGGCCTGTCAGCAGATTGAGGCCAATACCCGGACTATTCCGGGTATCATTACCCAGCGTGGATGTGCCTATGCAGGATGCAAAGGTGTGGTTGTCGGTCCGATCAAAGATATGGTTCATATCGTTCACGGACCGGTAGGATGCTCCTACTATGCATGGGGAACCAGGCGTAACAAGGCACGTGCCGATGAGAATACTCCAGCTGACAAGGTCGTCTCGACCCTGTGTGTCACCACCGACATGCAGGAGAGCGACATCGTCTTTGGCGGTGAAAAAAAGCTTGCCAGGATGATCGATGAGGTTGTTGAGGCGTTTCATCCCCGTGCAATCTCTATCTGTGCGACCTGTCCGGTCGGATTGATCGGAGACGATATCGGAGCGGTGGCAAAAGCAGCACAGGACCGGCATGGCATCCAGGTACTCTCCTTCAATTGTGAAGGATACAAGGGTGTCAGTCAGTCTGCAGGTCACCACATCGCCAATAATAACCTGATGGAGCATGTCATCGGTACCGGTCCTGACCGTGATCCGAATGACAGGTATGTGATCAACATCCTCGGTGAGTATAACATCGGTGGCGACGGCTGGGAGATGGAACGGATCCTGGGAGATATCGGGTACAAGGTAAACTGTGTTCTCACGGGAGACACCAGTATCCTTGAGATTAAGAATCTTCACCAGGCTCACCTGAACCTGGTCCAGTGTCACCGGTCGATCAACTACATTGCTGAGATGATGGAGACCAAGTACGGAACTCCGTGGCTCAAAGTGAATTTCATCGGCGTTGAAGCGACCAAGAAGACTCTGCGTGAGATGGCACTTTGCTTTGGCGACGAGGCTCTGATACAGAAGACAGAGGAGATCATTGCCCGTGAGGAGGCCAGAATCATGCCGGTCATCGAACACTATCGCAAGATCTGCCAGGGCAAGACAGCGTTTGCCTTTGTCGGTGGATCACGGAGCCATCACTATATGCACCTCCTTCGGGATCTGGGCATGGAAGTGGTTGTTGCCGGGTATGAGTTCGCACACCGGGATGATTACGAAGGACGCCAGGTCATTCCGTCAATAAAGATCGATGCAGACTCCAAAAACATCCCTGAACTCCATCTGACCCCTGATGCAGAAAAGTTCCAGGAAGCCCATGTTCACCTGAACATGTCAAAGGAGAAGTTTGACGAGCTGAACAAACAGGTTCCGCTCAGTTACTACGAAGGTATGCAACCTGACATGAAAGACGGCGAGGTCATGATAGACGACTGCAACCATCACGAACTTGAGAGGATGGTTCGAACACTTCGTCCGGATCTCGTCTTCGCCGGTGTCAGGGACAAATATTTCGTACAAAAACTCGGAGTGCCGGGAAAACAGATGCACTCATACGACTACAGCGGACCATATGCCGGATTCAACGGTGCCATGAACTTTGCCCGTGATATCACCAACGCTATGACAACTCCGGCATGGAAACTGGTCACTGCCCCCTGGGAGAAACAGAACCAACAATAGGAGTGAGAGGAATGCTCGAATGTATGCCAGAAGGTGAGGTAGTTCATACGGTCGGGAAGATCAACCCGACCAAAACCTGCCAGCCTATCGGTGCAATGTATGCGGCACTGGGAATTCACCGGTGCCTCCCGCACAGCCACGGATCACAGGGTTGCTGTGCGTATCACCGGATGCATCTGACCCGTCATTTCCGTGATCCGGTCCTTGCCTCAACCAGCTCGTTCACTGAAGGAGCTTCGGTGTTCGGCGGTGCAGCAAACCTGAAGACCGCGATCAAGAATGTGTTTGAGATCTACAAACCTGACATCATCGCGGTGCACACCACCTGTCTCAGCGAGACCATCGGTGATGATCTGCCGACGATCATCAAACAGTCAGAAGTTCCGGAAGGAAAGGTCGTTATCCATGCTAATACCCCGTCATATCAGGGCTCTCACATCACGGGGTTCTCGAACATGGTCAAGGCCATGGTCACATACCTTGCTGAGCGGGACGAGGAGGCGCTCCGCAGGAAACGGGTCAATATAATCCCCGGATTTGTCAACCCCTCTGACATGCGGGAGATCAAACGGATCACCGCAAGTCTCGGGGTCGATATGACCATGTTTCCTGATACAACCAATGTGCTCGACTCTCCGCTCACCGCGAAGTACGATATGTATCCGGAAGGTGGAGCAACCGTAGAACAGATCAGGGATAGTGGAAATTCACGTCTGACTCTGGCTCTTGGAGCCTGGTCATCGAACGCTGCCGGTGCAGCACTCATGGAGAAATGCGGGGTTCCCTGCGTTCCCCTGAAGGTTCCAATCGGGCTGAAAGCAACTGATGACCTGATCATGACCATGAGGGAGAAGTTCGATGCAGTAGTGCCAGAGGATCTGACTCTTGAACGTGGTCAGGTCGTAGACACCCTCATCGACACCCACTTCCATTACCAGGGCAAGAAGGTGGCCATCTTCGGAGACCCCGATATTGTGATTCCGCTGACCGAGTTCGTGTTGACGATGGGAATGATCCCGAAGTACGTTATCACCGGAACACCGGGAAAAGCGTTCGAGGAAGAGGTCGGAGCCATGATCGAGGCAGCCGGTATCGAGGACTACATCGTCAAGGCTGAAGGAGACCTCTTTGAACTGCACCTGTGGATCAAGGAAGAGTCAGTTGATCTCCTGCTCGGAACCACCTACGGGAAATATATCGCTCGGGCTGAGGATATCCCGCTCGTCAGAGTCGGATTCCCCATCCTTGACCGGGCTGTTCATCCCCTGATGCCTATAACCGGGTATCGCGGATGTCTGCGGCTCATCGAGATGATCAGCAACGCCCTCCTTGAACGCCGGGATCGCGATTGCCTGGATGAAGATTACGAACTTGTACTCTGAACCCAAATATTCATTTGGACATCAGGTATCTCACATAACTTAAATCGGTGAATATTATGGAGCATGATTGTTCGCTTGCTTCCGGTGGTACCGGGTGCATAAGTGAACGCCAGAACTCCATCATTACCACAGGGAAGAACAAAAGCCGCATTCATTGCGCAGATGATAGTCTGGCCGGAGCGGTCAGTCAACGAGCCTGCGTATTCTGCGGAGCACGGGTGGTTCTCAATCCGATCACGGATGCAATCCATCTGGTCCACGGTCCGATCGGCTGTGCCACGTACACCTGGGACATTCGGGGAAGTCTCTCCAGTGATTCAGAGATGTACAGGCATAGTTTTTCCACCGACTTGAAAGAGAAGGACGTGGTTTTTGGTGGCGAACCAAAACTGGCTGCCTGTATCGACGAAGTGATATCCAAATACCATCCCCCGGCAGTGTTTGTGTACTCGACCTGTGTGGTCGGGATGATCGGCGATGATATCATTGCGGTCTGCAAAGATGCATCCGAGCGGCATGGAATTGATATCATTCCGGTGGAATCTTCTGGATTCCTGTCAGGAAACAAGATCGTCGGGTACCGGGCTGCAGCAGAAGCCCTGATGAAACTGATCCGGCCAAAACCTGGTGAGGTTATCGAAAAGACACGAAAACTCAACTTCCTTGGAGAATACAACCTGGGAGGAGAGAAGTGGCTGATCGAACGGTATCTGAATGAGATCGGGATTGAGGTCAATGTCGCCTTTACCGGAGATTCAACCGTCGCTGCCCTGAAAAGGGCTCCGGGATCCTGTCTGAACATCGTGCAATGCACCGGGTCTATGCACTGGGTGGCTACGAACCTGGAAAAGGAGTATGGCATCCCGTACCTGGATGTAAACTTCTTCGGAGCAGAGAATACTGCAGACAGCCTGCGAAGGATTGCCGCATTCTACGGAGATCCGGAGATCATCAGACGGGCCGAATCACTCATCGAACGTGAGATGAACCGGATTACCCCGATCATTGCCAGATACCGGAAGAAACTGACAGGAAAGCGGACTGCCATCTATGTCGGCGGGGCATTCAAGGCAGTTGCCCTGATCAGGCAGATGAAAGATCTCGGGATGGAAGTCGTGGTCACCGGCACCCAGACCGGCAAACAGGAAGAGTACGATACGATCAGCGGCCTTCTCAGTGAAGGAGCGATCGTGGTGGATGATGCCAATCCGGCAGAGATCGAACGGTTCCTGCTTGACCTGAAGGTCGATGTCATGGCCGGCGGGGTCAAGGAACGGGTTCTGGCGTACAAACTCGGAATCGGGTTTGTAGACCATAACCATGAGCGTAAAGAATGTCTGGCCGGATTTGACGGGGCAGTCACGTTCGCCCGTGAGGTGTACATCACCACCTGTTCTCCGGTGTGGAAACATCTGAAAGCAAGTATCGGAGGTGAGGAACTATGACAAACAAGCCTGCTAACAGCACGTTGCGGGTAAAAGAGGTCAACGAGAACCAGTGCCATATGTGTATGCCGCTCGGAGGCGTTATCGCATTCAAAGGTATCGAAGGAGCAATGGTGCTCGTGCATGGTTCCCAGGGCTGCAGTACGTACATGCGTCTTGCAAACGTGGAGCATTTCCATGAGCCCGTCGATATCGCTTCATCCTCGCTGAATGAGAAACAGACGATCCTTGGCGGTGAGAAGAACCTGAACAAGGCACTTGATAATGTGCTCCGGGTGTACCAGCCTACGATGCTTGGCATTCTCACCACCTGCCTGGCCGAGACGATGGGTGAGGATATGGACCGGATGATCCGGGCATATCTCCAGGAACACCCGAATCTCGGGGTTGAGATCATTTCGGTCGCCACCCCAAGTTACAGGGGCACTCACTCGGAAGGTTTCTGGGCAACGACCCGTGCCATAATTGCTCATTATGCCCGGGTCTGCGAGTCGCATAATCGGATCAATGTGATCATACCCAATATCAGTCCTGCTGATATCAGGGAGATCAAACGGATCATGGGACTCTTTGGTGTTGAATACACTCTGATTCCCGACTTCTCGATGACCCTTGACCGGCCGTACGGTGGCAGGTACCAGAAGATCCCTACCGGAGGAACCAGTCCTGCTGATGTCTCCCGGATGCCTGGTGCACCGGTTACGATCCAGTTTGGTCTGACCTGTCCCGATGCTTTGTCGCCAGGGTTATACCTGGAGCAGCAGTTCGGAGTCCGGCTCATCAACCTCCCTATCCCCATAGGGGTTGATAATGTGGACCAGTTCATCGCAGCATTATCCCATATCTGTGGAAAGCCGGTTCCGGAGCAACTGACCCTTGAACGTGGCTGGCTTCTGGATGGGATGGCTGATGCACACAAATATAATGCAGAGGGAAGGCCGGCCATCTATGGTGAGCCCGAGATGGTATATGCCCTGACCGGTGTCTGTATTGAGAACGGTGCCGAACCGGTGGTAATTGCGAGCGGTTCACCGCATAGCAAGCTGAAAGATCTCGTCAGGCCGATGGTATCAGATCTGGCTGAGCAGCCGTTTCTCATCGAGGAGGCCGATTTTGCATCCATTGAGCATGCAGCCGTCTCGGCCGGAGCTACGATCGGTGTCGGCCATTCAGGTGGGAAATTTCTGACCGAACGACATGGAATTCCGGTAACCAGGGTAGGTTACCCCATTCATGACCGGATTGGCGGACAACGGATCTTCTCAGCCGGATATGCCGGAACCCTGGCATTCCTTGACCGGTTCACCAATACCCTGCTTGAGCAGAAATACGGCTCATACCGGGAGAAGAAGAAAGACGAAATGGCCCTGAACAGGGTGATGTAAATGCAAAAACCAACCCACCACATATTTATCTGCACGAGTTCACGACCCACCGGACAGCAGAAAGGATTCTGTCACACCAAAGAAGGCGTTGATGTGATGGCGAAGTTTATGGAAGAGATTGAGGAACGTGATCTAGGTGGTGACGTGTTTGTCACCAATACCGGATGTTTCGGGATCTGTGAGAAAGGACCAATTGTTGTGGTCTATCCCGATAATATCTGGTATGGATCCGTTGGACCTGATGATGTGGAAGAGATCATGGAATCACATATCGAAGGTGGTACAGTCGTGGAGCGACTGGTACTCTAAGGAGACAGTATGATCCCCGAGATTGCAGCAATGCTTGATCAGGAAGGGGGTACTACCACCCTTACGGGTCCTGGTGAGGTCATTGTCTACTCCAAGGTTCAATCCTCCTGGGAACCGGTCCGAAAGCTGCCATTCTCTCTGGATCCGAATCAGGGTCTTGCCCAGCTTCGGCTGAAGATGGGGGAACTGGTTGCATTTTTCGGTGATTGCAGGATCTTTGTGACCAAAGCTGCCAGCGGGGCAATCTTCTTTGAACTGGAGAAGGTACGGTGCACGGTCTGGGAGATATCAGGCAGGCCTGAAGAATTTCTGGAGCAGGTCTGGAAGGAAGAAGAGCAGGACTCAGTTCCTCAATCAGGCACGGTGGATATTCCGGTTCCGGTAGAGATTGCTCCCGGAAAATACTACCTGTCCATAAAAGAGATCCAGGGAAAACGCCCCGAAGTAAGCAGCAAACAGGTACTTCAAAAGTTTATCAAAACAGGAGTCTATCAGCAGCTCGAAGTGATCTGCGATCATATTCCTCCGTGGATTGCCCTGGAATCTACCTGCTGCGGCTTCACCATGCAGAGCGAACGATTAGAACCTGACGAGGTGAAATTAGTACTGACAAAGAACTCAGCCGAGAGCAGCGGGAGTGCATAAAAAGAGTTCCATACCACTCATACCTATACCGAAATATCATACCTTCTACACTTTCGGGAGAGCGAAATGCTCTCTCAATTTCTCTGAATTGTATCATAGAATGAGTATCGTAGTTATTTCATATCAACAGCAGATCAGAATCTGGCTTGAACTGTTTAGATCGCACAAAATGAACGAGTAGACCTCAAATATTAGGATTTTTCATGCATATCTATTCACTTGAACATGATTATGACGATAAACCGGTTTTTATTTCCAGATGGCTTGAACTGCATAATTACACGCTCACTCACATACGGCTCTATAAAGGAGATCCGCTTCCGGATCCGGATCTAGTAGATCTTCTCATTATCATGGGTGGTGCCATGAATATTTATGAGGAATCAACGTATCCGTGGCTCGTACCCGAAAAGGTATTCATTCGAAAGGTAATTGATTCAGGAACACCGGTTCTCGGAATTTGTCTGGGTGGGCAACTTATTGCGTCAGTCCTTGGAGGTACGGTGACCAGATCTGAAACCCCCGAATTCGGATGGCATTCTATCAGACGTGTTTCAGGAGTCACCGCTACATCGCTCCATCACGCAACGATAACCGGAGTTGATCTCTTTCCTGATAGTCTCACTGTTTTTCAATGGCATCATGATACATTCAGTATACCAACCGGTGCAGTACATCTGTATGCTTCAGAAACCTGTGGGAACCAGGCGTTTCTGTATGGTTCCCGGGTAATTGGCCTCCAGTTCCATCCCGAGATGGATGATTCAACAATCAGGAAATTTATCAATCAGTCTAAAGGAGATATGACTGAACATGGTCTTCTTCCGATACATGATGATACTCTGTCCCGGATTCAACTGTTCTCCATCGGAAATGAATTTGTATCAGGTCTCTTGCAGTATCTCACGAGTTTTTCCGGTATAATACAAATTGACAAAATACCTCTTTTAGATTTTATTTTTGAAGATTAATTGCTGCGCGTTGAATAT
>NZ_JAJRBM010000075.1 GCF_028679455.1 Methanospirillum sp.
CAAGCCGAAGTCTCCCGTTTGTTGTCATTTTTCACCTCTCCTGAGTCAGGGTGGTTACTCCCCATTCTGTTTCATTATTCTGACCATGACTGCAGATCCCAAAATGGCACCAAATGTTACAGATATTGGAACTGGTGCTTTCTTCGATGTTGGGGGGGCTGTACTATTCGGTGGTGTCGCCACCTGAGATCCGGTCACATTTTGGGATTCCTCATTTTCAGGAGCCTGATATGCATGATCATAGTTTTGACGATCAATTATGTCTTGTTTCCTGTATTCAGCAATGAATGCAGTAATTTGTTGATCGGTCAACCCGATGATCGATCCCACATCTTCATTAAATCTGGTTACATTTTGGATATGGAACCATTGGTTATCTTTAGTCGTTAAATTTCTGAGAATCTGGTCCCTTACTTTAATCGAATAATTATCGATCTGATTTTGGGATAATCCCCAGTTCATCTTTTCGTTCCAATATTCAAGAAACTGAGTAGTGTTTTGGATATCCAGCCCGTTATCAGGTTCCTGTGGAACAATTGAATTCGTCCGCACATTCTCAATGGCTGAATAATTTGATTGATTCACACCAGTTTCTGCAGCCCATACATTTCCTGTACAAACCAGGACAATTGCGATACTAACTAAGCAAAACAAATTTTTCATAATTTCCTCCTAGCTGTGTCCTTTTTTCGCAGGAAAACAACTATCAAACTCAATGAGATACCCGATAAACACAAAACTGCATCAAAACCAGAAGTGGATTTACTTAAAGGTGAAAGTGTAAAGTTAATCCGGTTGCTTCGTTGCATAATGTATGACCCATACACCGAAGAATAACCAGTTTTTTCAACAGTGATTTTTTGTATGTCCCCATGCGTCCATTTTTGGTACCCTCCATCAGGTCTCGACCGCGTAATTACTGTAAATGAACCGTGAATATCACTTGATTCAAGGATAATTGTTGCATTGGAAACCGGATTACCCTCTAAATCCAGAACATTTCCATATATTGCAACAGCATCTGGTGGAGGGATTCCGCCATATGTGGTGAAATTCCGTGTTTCTGATGCAGAATTTCCCAACATATCGGTGACAATAATTGTTGTATGATTTGTCATTGAAAGATGCAATGGGAATTTGCACGAAAGGTTGTAATATGTCCCGTAATTCTTATCACATTCAACCGAATTCACGCCATTTGTGATTGTTATATTGCGTATTCCCTCCCGAGCAAATATTTTTCCTTCAACCGTCAGATAAGCGGGAACAACATCAAAATAAACCACATCCCCCTCTTCAGGATAACTCAGGTCTATAGAAATGGGATTTCCCGGGGAAGATTCGCTTAAGGTAACATTTTGTGCGCCGGCAAGGGCTACAGCCATTCCTATGCACAGGAATACCAAAATTGCCATGATAATAACATTACACAATCCTTTCATTTTTTCCACCTTTGTGGATCATGGGAATTGTTCCTGTTTTTTCATCATCAAGACGATGCCAATACACCCAAGAAGTGCAACCAGTGTCAAGGTTATTGGGAGAGGAGATCTCATGCGTGTGTTATCTGTTGTAAGTGGTGATGCTATCGAAGTTTGTGATTGCGTTAATTGCGTTATATTCTGCATTGACGGTGATAATGATGAAATATCCACTATCCCATAACCGGGGCCAGGAAATGCATTATATTCTGTTGACACATTTGAGGAAATCATCATAAATGAGAAATAATAATTATCACTTTTGAAGCCTGTTGAATTGATCAGTATCGAAGTGATATTTGGCGAGATGGCGGTTCCAGACTCAACGGTTATTAATCCGTCAGTCGCCCAAATAGGATGATTACAGTTTTTAAAATGACAAGCATCAGCAGTAGCCGCAGAAAATGAATATTCTAATGTCGTTCCAGCAGAAAGATTTGTCGTTGCATTGATGAAAAACTGGTCACCGACAACATGGGGCCCTGTGTAATCCCATGTAATCCAGTATGTCCCGTTTGAAAATTTTGTACTGCCATCTGGCAGTGTCGTGATATTTACTTCCGCCATAGCTGGCACGATGAATAATACCATGAGCACCAGGATTGCAAGCAAAAATTTCCGGTGAGGTGTCATTCGAGATTTCTCCTTCTTTTTTTTAGCATCAGGCTAATACCAATACACCCCAGGAGAGCACCAAAAGTCACAATAATTGGAACTGGTGCTTTCTTCGATGTGGGGGGAACTGTATTACTAGATGATGAGAACAATGAAATATTCGTGAAGCCAAACCCTGGACCGGCAAAAGCGTCGTATTCTGCCGGTACAGCTGAAGAAATGATCATAAATGTGAAATAATATTCATCGCTTTTGAAACCTGTTGAGTTGATCAATATCGAGGTAATATTTGGGGAGCCGTCTGTTCCGGGTTGAATGATTAGTGATCCGCCGGCTCCCCCATACGTATTATTACAAATCTTCGTATGACAGTAATCGGCACTAACCGCTCCAAATGTATAATCTATTTCGGTTCCCGCCGAGAGATTTGTCGTCCCGTTAACAAAGAACGTATCTCCGACAATGTGAGGGCCGATACGTTCCCAGGCAATCCAGTAGGTGCCATTCGAGATTTTTGTACTGCCATCCGGCAGGGTTGTAAAGTTTATTTCTGCTGTCACCGGTAGGATGATCATTACCGTGAGCATCAGGGTAGCAAGCAAAAATCTCCGGTGCGGTGTCATTCGAGTTTCATCCTTCTTTTTTTCATCATCATGACGATACCTGTACACCCCAGGAGAGCGTAAAAAATCACGATCGTGGAAACTGGAGTTCTCTTCGATGTGGGGGGAGCTGTACTAGCCGGTGGTGTCACCACCGGGAACCCGGTCGTATTTGGGGTTGCAGGAGTGGATAAGAGATTATTTGCAATTCCGAAGCCAGGGCCGGCGAAAGCATCGTATTCTGCGGATGTATTTGACGAATAAATCGCAAATATAAAAAAATAATTATCACTTTTGAAGTCTGTTGTGTTGAACGATATTGAAATAGTATTGGGAGAAGCAGCGGATCCGGATTCCACTGTTGCAAATCCGTCCAATGTAGTAAATGGGCCTTTACAGATTTTCATATGACAGGTATCCCAATTTTCCGCCCGATACATATAATCTAACTGGGTTCCCACCGAGAGATTTGTCGTCCCATTAACAAAGAACGAATCTCCGACAAAGTGAGGCCCGATGGGCTCCCAGATGATCCAGTACGTCCCGTTCGAGAATTTCGTACTGCCATCTGCCAGCGTGGTGATATTTACTTTTGCCATAGCCGGCATGATGAGTAGAACGGCGAGTACCAGCCCGGCAAGCAGAAGTCTCCCGTTTGTTGTCATTTTTCACCTCTCCTGAGTCAGGGTGGTTACTCCCCATTCTGTTTCATTATTCTGACCATGACTGCAGATCCCAAAATGGCACCAAATGTCACAGATATTGGAACTGGAGCTCTCTTCGATGTGGGGGGAGCTGTACTAGCCGGTGGTGTCACCACCGGGAACCCGGTCGTATTTGGGGTTGCAAGAGCGGATAAGAGATTAAGATTATTTACGCTTCCAAAACCACCGGGACCGGCAAAAGCATCGTATTCTGCTGATGTGTTTGATGAATACATACCAAATATGAGTGAATAATTATCACTTTTGAAGTCCGTCGTATTGATCAATAGTGAAATTGTATTGGGAGAAGCAGCGACTCTGGATTCCACAGCTGCAAGTCCATCCAACGTATAATAATAGGGGCCTTTACAGATTTTCGTATGGCAGGTATCCCAATTTTCTGCCATATACGTATAATATAATTTAGTACCTGCCGAGAGATTTGTCGTCCCATTAACAAAGAACGAATCTCCGACAACGTGAGGCCCGATGGGCTCCCAGATGATCCAGTATGTCCCGTTCGAGAATTTCGTACTGCCATCTGCCAGCGTGGTGATATTTACTTCTGCCATAGCCGGCATGATGAGAAGAACGGCGAATACCAGCCCGGCAAACAGAAGTTTCAAACTGAATTTCATTCAATCGCCCGGAAATATCTCCCATTTAGTGTAAACCGACATCACTGCTCTGTCTCTTTAACAGTTCATTGATTATATCTCATTGAAAAACATTTTTATTTTATTTTTTACAGAGTTTAATGTAATTAAAATTTTTCAAGCGGCAATAATGCCTCAAATGCATAATCTCAAAAATGGTTCTCTCTCTCCGAAAAAACCGAGCTGCCTCTGGGAAATTCAGTAATAGAATAAGATCAAAAAAAAAGATCTGTCTGCGGTGGCTGTCGGGTCCTTCACCAACAATCCTGGATCAGATGATATAACTCGTCAGATCTTTTGTTATCACTGCGTCGCAGTACTGGCATTTCAGCCCTTTCCCGTCTGGGAGGACTTCAAACCTGCTTTTTATCGGCTCGTTGGTCCGG
>NZ_JAJRBM010000076.1 GCF_028679455.1 Methanospirillum sp.
CCGTGAAGATATGCATTGCATAACCGGATAGCAGATCTGTTTTGCACCGATGGATGGCAAACTCTTAATTTTACACAGGTACCATGGAGAATTACCCCAGGAACAGGAAAGGATAGCCTGCAGATATATACCTGGTTCACCGAGTGATCATCAGAAGAATACTGATGCAGGCAATCATCTCAAACATCTCCAGAATTGGGCAGATTCCGTGAAGTGAGAGATCCTGGGGTTGTATATCCAGATTGCCTGAGAAATAAACGGGAAGGGATCTACTATGACAACAGAAGTAATTTCAACACCAGAGCGAACATTCGTAAAGATTGATCCGGAGATCGAAAACGCACTCCGTGATGCACATAACTACAAGATGGCCGGAGATTATAATCTCGCATTGAATATGTTCAATGAGATCATCGAGAAAGATCCTGCCAATGCACGGGCACTTCACCATAAGGCAAATGTCCTTGACCTGATGGGAAAGTATACCGATGCCCTGAGTTGCTATAATTCAGCGCTTGAATGTGATCCATACAACGCCGAGATATGGTACAATAAGGGTATGACGCTAAGGAAGACCGGATCCCATGAAGAGGGTCTGGAACACATCAGAAAAGGGATCTCCATGGCAATGGGACAGATATAATCGGTTATTCTGTTCAATTTCTCTTTTTTTCTTTATCCCGGATCAGTTCAAATCCATATCCTTTTGTAAATAAAATATAACACTCATTTACAGGACAATTTCATGTACTCAGTCCTCTATGTCGATGATGAGCCGCAATTACTGGATTTAGGCCAGATATACCTTCAAAAACGATGGGGCATGACGGTAGCAACGGCACTATCAGTACAGGAGGCATTGGAGAAACTTCAAAACACTTCTTATGATGCGATAATATCTGATTACCAGATGCCTGAGATGGATGGCATCTCATTTTTAAAAAAAATCCGGAAAGAAAAAAATACCTCTCCGTTTATCTTGTTCACCGGAAGAGGAAGGGAAGAGGTCGTTATTGATGCGTTGAACTCAGGTGCAGACTATTACCTTCAGAAAGGAGGCAACCCGTCTGCCCAGTTCTCCGAACTCTATAACATGGTAAGTAAAGCCGTTGAAAAAAAACGGGCTGAAAACGAGATCCGGAGAATAAACCACCATTTAAATTCGATCATCAATCATCTTCCGGATCCCACGTTTGTCGTAGATATTAACGGTAAAATCATCTCATGGAATCATGCCATTGAAAAAACCACCGGGTTTTCATCGGTTGAGACTCTTGGAAGAGTGGCAGACAGCATATTTCATCAGCTCTACGGGATGAATCACCTGTCGCTGGTGCATGCGATAATCAATCCGGATTCAGATATTCACCAGATGCATGACAGGATCAGGTATGACGGGGACACGGTCACCGCTGAGATGCAGGTAACAGACCAGTCGCAAAAAAAGGTAATCCTCTGGTGTAAAGCCAGTCCGCTTTATAATGAAGGAGATCAGATTACCGGGGCAATCGAAACCATACGTGATATTACCTCCATCCGGGAGAACGAGGTGAAGTTACGGGAGACAAACCAGCAACTCCAGAACATCATCGGATTTATCCCTGATCCTACCTTTGTAATCAATAATGAGGGAAGAATCATAGCCTGGAATCGTGCTATTGAACAACTCACCGGAATACCGGATACCGAGATGATCGGAAAGGATGCCTATGCCTATTCAGTCCCCTTATACTCCGAGAGGCGTCCGATCCTTGTTGACCTGCTATTTGATGAAAACCTGGATATCAGGAACAGGTACGATTTCATTGAAAGCATCGGAAAAAACCTCGTGGCAGAATTGTATATTGAAGCTCTGAACGATGGAAACGGGGCATATCTCTGGGTCATCGCAGCTCCGCTGTATGACACAGAAGGAAACATTACCGGCGCAATAGAATCGATCAGGGATATTTCATCGCGAAAAATACTGGAACTGGAACTACAGAAGAAGTACGAGGAACTTGCAGGATCATACGAAGAGATTGCAGCCCAGAACGAGGAAATACGAGTCAGTTTTGATGAAATATCCAGACAAAAAGTGAACCTGGTAAAAAGTGAACGGCAGTTCCGTAACCTTGTTGAACACCTTCCGGATGGGGTGATCATTCATACGAATGATGTTATCCGGTATGTCAACCGCATGGCGTATAAAATCCTTGGATACTCAGGTCCTGATCAGTTGATAGGAAGATTCGCACTGGATATTGTCCACCCTGACCAGCGGGAGAACATAGCAGACCTGATATCAAAAGCAGCAGTGCTCAAAAGACCATTTTTCGAGGAGATATTCCTCAGGGAGGACGGGACGGAGATCGTGGTTGAAGTAACCGGAATCAAGTTACAGGGACAGGAACCAGGGTCAAAGATGACCATCTTCCGGGATGTTTCAAAGGAACAGAAAAGAAAGACAGCACTTCGCCAGGCTCAGAAAAAACTTGAACTGTTATCATCCATCACCAGGCACGATGTAAAGAACCAGGTATGTACCCTGATGTCAATCCTGGAGATGCTCTCCGACGGGGAAGTAACAAAGCCCGGAGCTGTGCTTCTTCAAAAGGCACTCATCCCATGTAATAATATTCTTGACGGGATGAAGACAACCTTCGAGTACCAGACACTCGGGATAAAGGATCCCCAGTGGTTCAATATCAGGGATATCGTACTTCATGCAGCACAGGTTCATCAGATAAAAAAAGATTTCTACACATATTGCGGTGAAAATGCGGAGATATATGCAGATCCGTTAATCGGGAAAGTTGTGGAGAATCTCATGGATAATTCTGTCCGCCATGGAAAAAACCTCACGCATATCACCTGTAACACCGAGCAGGTGGATGATCATCTCGTGTTTATTTACGAGGACGACGGCGGCGGCATTCCCGATCACGAAAAGAAAAGAATATTTCAGGAAGGATATGGAAAAAACTCCGGGCTTGGCCTGTTCTTGATCAATGAGATCCTGGCCATGACGGGGATTACCATAACAGAACGCGGCACATATGGAATAGGTGTCAGATTTGAAATGCGGATTCCCCATGAAAAATGGAGAATCGTTAGCAAACCGGAGAGATAAGATCACTCCGGTTTCCGGATAGTCACCGGGGTCGGTTTTTTATACTTC
>NZ_JAJRBM010000077.1 GCF_028679455.1 Methanospirillum sp.
AACGCCATGGTAGACGACACCTACACCAAACTGCAGTTCCTCGTAGAGGAGCCAAAGATCACCATCAACCCAATAGGTCAAAAACACCATACTGAGAGGGTCAATATTTCTGGTACCACCAACCTGGCATACGATGATAACGATCTGCTCGTTGAGGTTACTTCATCCTCATTCAAGCCGACCGACAAGTCACAGAGTGGTGAGTTCAGTGGCGCAACCGGAACTGTCAAGGTCCAGCAGGGCACTGACGGTCTGAACAAGTGGAGCTTCAATGTCGACGCATCCACGTTCAAGCCAGACGAGTACATCGTCCGTGTCTCCGGTGTCACTACCGATGTAGTTGAGACTGCACTGTTCAACGTTGTTGAGGCAGGCGGCGCTCCAGTTGCAGCAGCAACTCCAGCAGCAAAGGTAACTGCAGCCGCAACAACCGTTGCAGACAAGAACGCAACTGTAGCTGACAAGAACGCAACTCCAACCGAGAAGCCAACTGTAGCAGCAACAACCGTTCCACCAACCCAGAAGCCAACCGAGAAAGCAACCACTGTTCCACCAACCCCTGAGCCGACCAAGAAGTCCCCAGGATTTGGTGCACTGTTGTCACTCGTAGGCCTCGGAGCAGTCGCCTTCCTGGCACTGCGCCGGAACTAAGGGTTAACCCTTAATTTATCCTTTTTTTTGATAGTTTATCGCCGTTAGGTTCTCCTCTGTTTTATTCAGGTTCCGTTTTCCGATGCACTAAATAGGATAGAACCTCAACGTTATGGCATGAAACTAGCCGTACGCCTCGTTGATATTGCTGCACGGGGTGTGCTCCTGCATCAGCAGGATGCAAAATCCCTGGGAGTTTTTCCCGGAGACAGGGTCGAGATAACAAATCCTTCAACCGGCATATCAATTGCGGATTATGTTGAGACGACATCTTCTCTCATTAAACAGGGGAAACTTGGCATTTATCACCAGAGTAACGAACAGTTACAGGTTAGCGATGGTCAGTCATTAGAAGTCAGAGTTGCTGACCGACCAGTTTCTCTGGATTACATCAGAAAGAAAATGGATGGTGACCGTCTCTCACGTGAAGAGATACGGATGATTGTGAGTGATATCGTACACGATAATCTTTCACCAAGTGAAATCACGGCTTTTGTAATAAGTTCCTATATTAATAATCTTGATATTGACGAGATAGAATACCTCACCAGGTCGATGGTTGAGACCGGGGACAGACTGGAATTTCATACCGGTCCGATCGTTGACAAACATTCGATTGGTGGAGTCCCTGGTAATAAAATAACCTTTCTTGTCGTCCCCATTATTGCAGCGGCAGGGCTGTTGATTCCCAAGACCAGTTCACGTGCAATCACCGGGGCAGGGGGCACTGCCGACCTGATGGAAGTCCTGGCACCGGTTGAATTTTCAGCGGTAGAAGTTCAGCAGATGACCCAGAAGGTTGGCGGTGTTATTGTATGGGGTGGAGCGACCAATATCGCCCCGGCTGATGATAAGATAATTTTACAGGAATATCCCTTTAAAATAGATCAGATAGGACAGATGATTGCCAGTGTAATGGCAAAGAAATTTGCGGTTGGGGCCCATGTCGTTGCAATTGATATTCCGGTAGGTAAGTATTGCAAGGTTCATTCCATCCCCGAAGGCCAGAAATTGGCTCAGACATTTATTGAAATTGGTGGAAGGTTGGGTATGCGGGTAGAATGCGCATTGACATATGGTGATGCTCCGGTTGGACGGGCAATCGGCCCTGCTCTTGAGGTAAAAGAGGCCTTAGCGATTCTTGAAGGAGCGGCATCACCGAATTCCCTGATTGAAAAAAGTACTGTGATTGCCGGAATAGCATTTGAACTGGCAGGGAAAGCGAACCGGGGAGAAGGTATGGCCCTTGCTCTGGAGATCCTTGCCTCAGGGAAAGCCCTGAAAAAGATGAAGGAGATCATTGCAATCCAGGGTGGAAATCCAGAAATTACCTCTGATATGGTAAAACCTGGTGAGTTCTCTCATGTGGTCAAGGCAGATCGGGATGGATATGTGGTTGAAATGAATAACCGGTCACTGATCTCCATCGCACGAACAGCAGGTGCACCCAATGATCATGGTGCCGGGCTTTATATTCATGCAAAACCAGGAACCCACCTGTCCCGAGGTGATCCAATCTTTACCCTGTATGCTGAACGTAAATGGCGGCTTGAAAAAGCACTTGAGATCGCCCGGACACTCCGACCGATAATGGTCGAAGGGATGCTCATTGATCGTGTACCGAATCATCAGGAATGGATTCCGTCACGGCCACAGAGTAATGGGGTTGAATAGACTTCAATTTCTGATATGATTACATATAACAGAGAGATCGGTATGCAGTATCGGATTTGTAAATTGATACAGGGGATAGTGATACTTCTCATCAGTTGTATAATTGCAGGTGTTCCAGTCTGTGCCCTGAATATTATGGTGTTTGAACAGACTGATCGGACTGTGCCGATTCCTCAGGCGCTGATTTATGCGAATGGGGAGTTTGCTGCAACCTCTGATGTGAATGGAACCTATAATCTTTCGTATGAAGGAGATCCTCCGGCTCTTCGCATCGCAAAGGCAGGGTATCGGGAATGGAAAGGATCACCATCGGTGAATGATACGCTCCTGCTGGTTCCATTGCAGATACGAAACTGTACATACTCAGTTCAGATTTTTGATGCTGATACACTTCTCCCGCTTACAGGAATCCAGGTGAAAGCTGGTCTTTCTGATGGAACGATCCGACAGAACCGTACTGATTCGAATGGCAGTGTTCAACTCCCCCTCAGAACAGAACAGGTCTATGATCTCACCATAACCGGGGGCAAATACCAGACAATAAGAGACAAACTGGTTACCGGGTTTGAGGATACTGCA
Source organism: Methanospirillum sp. (assembly GCF_028679455.1). Taxonomy (GTDB): domain Archaea; phylum Halobacteriota; class Methanomicrobia; order Methanomicrobiales; family Methanospirillaceae; genus Methanospirillum. The sequence goes on from NZ_JAJRBM010000077.1 coordinate 2,905, forward strand.
GTGCAATACTCCATGATACGCAATGACCGTCTCTCTCTTCTGGTGCAGGATGCCCAGACACACCATCCGGTACCTGATGCTCAGATCTTTACTGATAGAACCGATTCAGGAAAGACTAATGACAAAGGGATTCTTATCACGAACATGAGCCGGGGGACTGATCATATGATCGAGGCAACAGCACCCGGATATGAGAAGACCATCCTCCAGAAGAATCCTGGAGAAGAAGATCTCATTATTGAGGTTACCCTGCTCCCGCTCAAATCAAGAGTTTTTGTTTCGGTTTATGATCCTGCCAGGCAACCAATTGAAGGCGCAGAAATAAAGATTGATGGAGAATCGGTGGGACTGACAACCCAGTATGGCCGGTTATCGATTCCTGATCGCGAGCTTCGATCGTACATCTTTACCGTCAGTAAAATCGGATACAAATCTGCCAGTCGAACTCTCGATCTCACTCAGAATTCATCAGATATTATCTTTGATCTGCAACCCGAAGTTACCCGTGTTCAGGTATCAGTTGAGAATCTGCAGGGAATATCACTTCCAAATGCATCAGTCCTTGTGAATGGCTCACTGGTGGCGAAAACTAATAGCAATGGATCTGCGATTCTGAACCTAAACGAAGCCCGTTCATATCTGATTGGAGTGGAGCTTGATGGTTATTATCCAAATAATTCTACAGTCAAACTCCCTCTCTCTGGTCCTGTCAGTCTTCTCCTTACTCCAAAGGAGCAGGATAACGTTGCAACCTCCCTCCCCTGGCTTTACATAGGGGTAGGAATTGTGATCGTCCTGGGAATAGGTTTCTTCCTTCTCTACCGGGGTGGTGGGAAAAGACCATCATCACATGTCCGAAAAAAACGTAGCACTCTCAAAAAAAGATCTCTGTAATTTTTTTATACGGATCCAGTGGGAATCGAACCCACGTCCCCGGGTCCGAAGCCCGGTAGGATATCCGCTACCCCATGGATCCTCTAGATGGTTCCATCCGTAAGGTATTAATGATTTTTATCCTACCTGTATGGTATGATACTGTCATCACGCTCGCTCCGGCAGCGGTTAGAGATTCCTGCCGGGGACGGAGGTGTAGTCCTCGAACCCTATGGCGCTGAATGTCAGCAGCCTGCCTCCTATGATCTACGGGCTGCAGATAATCATATTCTGGAACGCGGGGTGATGACTCTGGTTGCAACCATGGAATGGGTTGAACTCCCCTCTGACCTGGCAGGAACCCTGCGTTGTCGCTCGTCCTATGCACGTCGGGGCGTTCAGATCAGCGGAGGATTTGTAGATCCCGGGTTTAGGGGGCACCTGACGCTCTGCCTGGTAAACCTGGGAGAAGAACCTGTCATGATCAGTGCTGGTGATCGGGTAATACAGATGGTCTTCTCAGAAGTAAGTGAAGGGGATGAGATCTACAATGGTCGCTATCAGGATAGTAACGGAGTGGTATCTGCACGATGATCAAAACCGAGCATAAATATATCGAGATATTGCGGATTCTCAAAGATTACCAGGAGCCAATGGGGGCTAAACGCCTTTCAGAGCTCCTGGCTGAACGTGGGTATGTGATGACTGACCGGGCGGTACAGTACTATCTTCGCTATCTTGACACCAGGGGATTTACTGAAAAAGTAGGAAATCAGGGAAGAATCCTAACTTCTACAGGCATTGCAGAGACTGATTGCGCTCTAGTAGAGGATCGGATTGGTTTTGTCATTTCCAAACTTGAACGACTGGCATTTCGTAGTACCTTCAACCCTGATACTTCCACCGGCGATGTGGCGTATAACCTTACGATTGTCCCTGATGAGAAACTGGATGCTGTGGTTAACGTTTTTAACCGGGTTCGGGATGCAGGCTGTAGTTTTTTCCAGTCATATGCACTCGTCGATCGGGATCCCCGGGTACCAGCAGACCATACCGGGCTTCTGACTGTTTGCAGTATCACCATGGATGGAGTATTTCAGCATAATGGAATTCCGGTAAAAATGGCATATGGTGGCACTATCCGCATTGAAAACAAAAAGCCCGTTGAATTTGTTGATTTGATTGGATATCAGGGTTCAACCGTTGATCCGCTGCAGCTTTTCATAAACTCTGGGCTTACATCTATAGGACCGTACATCTCCGAAGGTTCCGGTGTCCTCCTCGCTAACATCAGGCAGATTCCTGGTTCTTCATGGGATCGTGCTTCAGATCTGATTACCCGTATGCAGCATTGTGGATTCAGATTCCCACTTATGATGGGCCGGGGTCAGATCTTCAACCTGGTCACGGATCCTGGAAGAATATCTCTGGTGTCTTATTCCGGGATGAACTCAATCGGGTATGCAGCAGAAGAAGGGCTGAAACTGGTAACCGAAATCGGAGCAGGTACGATTCCGTTCTCCAGGATTATCAGTAAAAACTAATTTATTGCGGATCTGTTTTTTTTTCTGTAATTAACTGATCCAATTCACTTACTCTGGGAATCTCATTCAGTCCGGATAATACAATGAGCACCGCGACATGAGTTCCGTACCTGGCAGAGACCGGACTGTCTCCTGACCTGAGTTCGTATCCGTTAATGCTATCATCAACCCATTTTCGGACTGCCATAAAACCTTTCATTGAGAGTTCTTCTTCAGGTCCTGCCAGGAGTATGAGTGCTTTTCTCGCAGAAGATAGTTCACAAAATGCGGAAATGTCTCTGAAAACTGCTTTTTCCGCAAGTTTGACTATCCGTCCTGCCCTTTCCTGCCGATAGACGATTGATTCCTCCTTCTGCTTGAAGAATCCCATTCTGGACTGGTCATTAAGAGGTTCGTCTGCGAGACCGATGGTAATCAGATCCATACCTGTAATGGTGTTGAGAATCTCCCTGGTATCCAGAACCATCTGTGGTGGGGTATCCTGAACCTCTCCTGCCTGAATTAGCAGTTGTACCCGTTGAGCAATCTGTCGATTCACAACATCATAGGGATCAGTGGAGATCTTTTCAGGAGTACCCGGTAACCAGAATCGTTCGGTTGTTGCTTGATTTTTTTGCTGAATTGCAGTCTCTATCTGTTCTCTTGCCTTATCCAGCCAGAGTTGGTTATCAAAAACAATAACGCCGTCCAGAATTGCCCGAATCTGGCGCATATTACTGGCAGCACGTTTGAGCCGTTCCTGACCTTCCCCATTGGCAGGGAGAGTAACCAAGGCAAATACTGGTTCATACATTGTCTCTCTGATAATTCCTACGAGATGAGGAACCAGGTCAATAAGCCCTCCTCCCAGCCCGGCACAGAGCAACACTGCATCATGACCCCCGGCATCATATGACCGGAGCCGGGCTTTTACTTCATCAATCGTGAAGGTGGTTGTAAGAAGTGTAGGATCAGAGATTGAATCTTTTGGAAAGTAGACCTTCCCTTCGCGCTCAATATTGGTGAGGCTCTCAAGTACCTCAGGATCATTATCCACCGCTATAGCATGGATTGCTGTGCTCCGGGTTGATCTGTCGGTGGGCTCTGCTATTGCATCAGCAATTCGACTCCCCGCCGTACCAAGTCCTAATATCAAGAGTCTCATTTTATCACCCGTTACACCGTAATCCTCAGCCCGGTCCTTGAAGTGTATATATGTACTCCCCTAATCTCATAAAGAGTATCTGGGGGCAAGGTAAAAATTTGCCCGTAACGGCCGATATCCTCCATATCTCCATGCGTCTGTGATTATTTTTTGGTCTCAATAGAGATCCCCTTATGAAAAGCCGGATGATTTTGGTTTAATAATCTAATAATGGCAGATTAATTGAGATTCAAATAATAATGTTTTTACCGGTGTGGGTTTTATTAATCAATTGAGGTGACATACCTTGACTTATGGTATAGAATTCGTTCCAGGAAACATTAACGTCAAACAGGTGGTCAATTACTGTAAACTTGCAGAATCAAAGGATATTGATTTTGCCTGGATTACCAACCACTACAACAATCGCCACTGCTACCCAACCCTTGCAGCAATTGCTGAGGCAACCACAACCCTGAAGATGGGTCCGGGTATCATGAACGCTTTTACCGACACTCCTGCTGCAATGGCATCCTTTGCATGTACTCTGAATGAGATTTCAGATGGTCGTGCAGTCATGGGTATCGGACCAGGTGACCTCTCAACCCTTCCAAAACTTGCAATCAGCCCGGATAAACCGGTTGGACGCCTTGAGGAAGCTGTTTTACAGATGCGCAAACTCTGGATGGGAGAACAGGTCAGCAAGTCTGGCATGAAGTTCTTCGACTACGACGGTGCCAAGTTAACTGGTGTCAGCTTACCAGGAAAGAAGGGCATTCCAGTGTACATTGGTGCCCAGGGGCCAAAAGTCCTCGAACTTGCAGGAACCATCGGAGACGGTGCCCTGATTAATGCATCCAACCCGAAGGACTTCGATGTCGCTATCCCAATCATCAAGGCAGCTTGTGACAAGGTAGGCAAGAAGGGCTTTGATATCGGTGCATACACGGCAATGTCCATCGACATGAACGAGAAGAAGGCACGCAACGCAGCAAAGATTGTAGCTGCATTCATTGCAGCCGGATCTCCAGAACCACTGCTTCAGCGCCATGGACTTGACCTTGCAAAGGTTGCAAACATCAAGGCAGCACTTGCCAAGTTCGACTTTAAGACTGCAGGAGAAAATGTCGATGACAAGACCATCGATGCCTTCACTATTGCAGGAAACCCAGATACCGTCAAACAGAAGTGTGAAGATCTTACCAAGTCCGGTGTAACCCAGATCATCTTTGGATCACCACTCGGTCCGGATATGGTTAACTCCATCCGCCTGCTTGGTAAGTACGTAGTCTGAAGACAGTACTCTCAATACCCTTTTTTCGGTTCATATTTATAGCGAGATGCCCTATACGAAAAGTAGGGCTGAATTGATGTTTACTTCGACCAGGATAGAGCACACCGGCAGTTATATCGAGTATCGTATTGAGAAACTGACTGGTTTTCGGACCCGAATCTGTCCTGAACGATTAAAAAGGGGAATCGGATCCGTATCATTACCTACATATCCTGATGACGGGTGTCCGTTCTGTCCTGATCGTATCGAAGAGGCCACACCCGTCTTTGCAGATGGCACCCGGATACGTGTTGGTGAGAGTCTAACCTTTCCGAATCTCTATCCTTATGCTGTATATCATGTGGTAACTGCGATAACCAGGGCTCATTCAGTTCAGCGCTTTACAACAAAGCAGATTGTTGATGCACTCAAAGGACAGATCACCGCTCTGGAGAATCAGGAAGGGTATGTGTCAATCAATTGGAATTTTCTGCCTTCCGCCGGTGCATCCCTTGCTCATCCACACCTGCAGGGGTTATGTGATTCTACTCCTGACACAATGCCTGCTCGTTACTTTACTGCCGGACTCCCGTACTTCCAGTCGTATGGTACAAATTATTTTAATGACATGAAGGAATATGCAGAACAGAGTGAGAGCGATCTCCCCGGGACATCTCTTTTCTGGTATGCTCATCCGGTTCCTATCGGTGAACGTGAGATACGATGTATCCTCCCTTTCACTAAGATCCATGAATTTCATCAGGTATTAGGGGATTTTGCCTCAGATCTCGTAATGATCCTTGAATTCTATCGTGAACTTGGAACCAGTGCCTTTAATATGGCAATTTTTTTTGCCCATCAAGAAAGCAGGGATCATGTTTCTGCATTCTGTTCTCTCATATCGCGCATTAATCCAAATCCTCAATCAACTTCGGATACCGCCTTTATGGAGCGGCTCCATCTTGAACCGGTTATCCTGACCCTTCCGGAAGAACTTGCTTCTATCTGGA
>NZ_JAJRBM010000078.1 GCF_028679455.1 Methanospirillum sp.
TAGGAAAGGATATATTTTCATTCGGCTCTAGTTCATTAGTTCTTAGTTTTGTTTGCATTTTGGTCGATTCAAACATCACTAAGAACACATATATTTCTTGTTAATGGCAAAGTTAGGTTATGAACCAGGGTTGTCTTATCGTTGATGAAAAAAGAAATGTGATCTCTGATCAATCCGTTACCGGATAAAAAACAACGGTCTGGCGAACTCCATAGTTTGACCAGGATGCAACTTCTGCAAGGACTTTCTCGCCGTACACTCCATTATTGTTCACAATACCCCAGAGAGCATAATGCCCTTCTCGTGCATCTCCTGCTGCATTTTTCAGTGCAAGTCCTGCAACTCCAACATATGAGTTAGAAAGAGCGATTATCTCATCACGAAGGGTATTAGCATCAGTATTTCCCTTCATAAGAAGGGTTCTGAATGCAATGTTAGTTGCATCATAACACCCGTATGAGTAGCCGTCAGGTTCCTTTCCAAGGGTCTTTTTCAGTGACTGATATACAGGATTCTGTTTGAAATTTAGATTTGGACCTACCGAGAGAGCGGTAAAGTTTCGCTTATATGCATATTCCGGGACATCACCGGAGCCAGTTAATGCCGGACTCAATGCATTACCATCACAGCCATACCATTTCACCTTCTCAAGATTTGAATATCCATTACTCTTCGCGTCCTTCAAAATCTGCTTCAGTTCATCGAAGGAGATAACATACACCGCGACCTTGGATGCATCGCCTGTTTTTAATTCATCTCCCACTTTCGTGTCGAGTTGTGCAAGGGAATCTGTGAACGAGGTCGTAGCCGGGTCATACCAGATCCCCTCATCCATCGTGATGGTATCAGAGAGATTGCCCTGTATTGTATGAACTAGACCCTTACCCCAGATATCGTCTCGTGCAAACGGAATTACCTTTGTAATATTATCCTGTTTAAAGAGATTTACGGCTGAAAGGGCCTGAATAGAATCATCGGTATTATACCGAAGGATATTATCATCAGGTATAGATAATTCAGGTGCTGAAGATCCAACTGATAATATCAGAACTCCGTTTGAGTCTGCGTAGTCCTTTACTGCTTCAATTTGTGCACTTGACAGATAGGTGATGACCATCGTGACACCAGATTTATGAAGCGTTTGGATTGCATCTAATGCAGATTGTGCATCAGATCCAATATCGGTCGTCTCACCTTTCACCTGGATCCTGGAACCTCCGTCTTTCAGGAACGTGTTGATATCAGAAATTGCAAGGTTAAATGCAACTTTTGCAGATTCTCCACCTGATGTTAATGGTCCATCCACCGGAAAGAGACCATACAAGGTTATGGTTGAGTTATCAGTAGATTCACTATCCGCAACACTAATCTGACACACACACATTCCAATGAGCAGAAGAATGCCAATGAAAACTCTATTTGAGTTATCGTTATTAAAAGAGAGCATAATCTAAATTATTTAGTAATAATATTAGATTTTCGATCTTTCTTCAGAGATCAACATCCAAAAATGCGTAAACGGTTATTTTATTAGAATGCGTTGAATAATATGTGCGAATCTTACAACATTCTTCCTTTCTCAAAATTATCAAAAAGTAGTTGTACTCGGGACTTGTTTTGGGGAAATCGAATAATTACTCGATTTGAAGTAAATCAGAATAATTATTACCACATTTATAGGAATGGTTTATCCATGGCGGAAAGCCCCACACGAACGTGATATTTTTAAATCAAATCGTTCTGATTAAAAAGATACGTATTTAAATTTATTTTTTTATCGGGACTTTTCCATCTCCATCAAGATCGGTTCCGAGTGTCTCTTCCAGCTTAGTTATGACCCGTTCAAGGAGATTGTTCATCTCATCGATCTCTTTCTCAAGTTCGGCCACTCTCTGTTCAAGGGAAGCAGATGCCATCGCCTGTCTGGCATTTCGTCTTCTTCCCTGTCCCTGTTGATGCATCTCCCAGATTAGTCCCATATGAATCAATGTACCTGGTCGTGGTGAAAATATAAGGATTGTGAAATGAATCAGTTGAATAACTGTGGTTTCCGATATGCGTAAAAAGGGGAGATCGTTATTCTCTGAAAAAATTACGACTGAAAACTGATCGCCCGATCATATACAACTTCTGACCATGCATCACCGATGGTTGTCCCCGGCTCTACATAGAATCTGAAACCGACAAATCCGGGCTGATCAAGGTCTACACCATCGATTCCCTCATTATACTGAACAACCAGTGTTTCCGGATTCCTGTCATCATAGCGGGAGATCTTTGCAACCTATAGGTATTGTGCATTCGGGTTGTCTGGCAGATATGGCTCAGCGGTTCCTGCCAGCATATGATTCGAGACTGCTCCGACGCCACTTTCCACTTGGGATCCATAAAAGGCAAAGATGGAGTCTGTTGCTTTCTTAATACTGCAGGATAACATCTATATATGCAACCTGCCACCCGCGGGGCAGATGAGGGATGGTTTGAGAACGAATCCTTCTGGGAAGACTTCTATCCGGTATTATTTCCGGATATACTGTTTGATCAGGCTCAAGAGGAGATGGAAAAGATCCTGGATCTCATTGACCACCCGGTACAGTCAGTCCTCGATCTATGCTGCGGCCCGGGACGATTTACAGGACTGTTAGCCAGAGAAGGTTATCAGGTAACCGGTGTTGACATGTCGCCTTTTCTTCTCGATATAGCAAAGAAAGAATATGCTGATATGGAAAATGTCGAATGGGTTCTCTCCGATATGCGAAAGTTTGTCAGGCAGGAGTCATATGATCTGGTCCTCAACCTCTACACTTCGTTTGGATATTTCAAGGATCTTGCAGAGGATCTCCTGGTTCTGAAAAATATCGCCAAAAGTCTCAGGTCAGGGGGTTCATTTGTCATTGAGGTGATGGGAAAGGAGGTTATTGCCAAGGATTTTGAAGAATTTCTTACGTCAAAGACTGATGACGGACTGTTTATCCAGGCTCATGAGATCCTGGATAATTGGAACAGGATCAGGAGCGAATGGACCCTAATCAGAGGAGGAAATGTCAATACCTTCACGTTTGAGCACAGCCTCTATGGAGCCAGTGACCTGATCAGACTCTGTAAAATGGCAGGCTTTTCTGATATCCAGGTATTTGGTGATTTTGACGGGAATCCCTATGATCATAATGCAACGTTGCTGATCATCACCGGGAAAAAGAGATAGGACAGATCAATCA
>NZ_JAJRBM010000079.1 GCF_028679455.1 Methanospirillum sp.
ATTGCGTAGATACGGGTGAGACGGGGTTCAGTCTCCATGTCCATCAGTGTGGAAGGTATACAAAGATCAGGTATACGATAAAGCCGAGCATTCCAACAACCAGCACACCAGCAGCCGCAACCAGTGCGATCTTAGAGTATTCATCCCGTTTTGGGAAGCGTGCCAGTTTAAGAACCCGCCAGTATTTACGGAAGAGTTCTTCATTAAGGTTTAAATTGATCTTCGGGGTTTCCATAGGATATCACTTCAGAAAATCGATCTCAAAATGTCTCTGAAATTTCGGGTTACTTTTCTCATTTCTCCCATATATTTGTGGCGACCGTACACCAGTCAGAATCAGGAGTGTTCTGATCGTATTCTGCATGGTCTGATCGATCTGAGCTCCCCAGATAATCCGAGCATCCGGGTCTATCAGGTTGTATACCTCTTCCACAACCCCTTCTGCCTCGGCCATAGTCATATCCGGACCACCGGTTACATTAACAAGAGCTGAAGTCGCGCCAGAGATATCGATGTCCAGAAGGGGTGAACGGATAGCCTTGCGCACCGAATCTGCAGCCTTATCGGTTGCGTCACTCTCACCCATCCCGATCATGGCAACTCCACCTTTCTCCATAACCGCCCTGATATCTGCAAAATCGAGATTAACCAGCCCGGGGACCGTGATAAGTTCTGTAATTCCTTTCACGGCCCGCATCAGAACTTCATCAGCTACCTTGAACGCTGCTGATAACGGGAGTTTGGGGACTACCTCCATAAGACGGTCATTTGGCACCACTATCACCGTATCTGCCACCTCTCTGAGTCGCTCCAATCCTGTCTCTGCATTTTCGGATCTGATAGCTCCTTCCGCAGTAAACGGAAGCGTGACTACTGCAATAGTCAGAGCACCTTCTTCCCGTGACGCCTTTGCTACAACAGGAGCACAGCCGGTTCCGGTCCCCCCACCAAGGCCGGCTGTAATGAAAACCATGTCTGCGTCATCAACAGCACGATGAATTTCGTGTTCACTTTCGAGAGCTGCTTCTTCACCAACTTGAGGATACGATCCTGCACCAAGGCCACGGGTGCGCTGCCTTCCGATAAGAATACGATGATCCGCACGCACGGTGGCAAGATGCATGGCATCAGTGTTCACCGCGTACAAGGTTGTTCCAGCAATCCCCTCATCATGCATCCTGCTTATGGTATTGGATCCCCCACCACCACAACCGATGACCGCAATCTTGGTCATCATTGACTTGAGAACCGCATCCAAATCACTGTTGTTTTGTGGCGGTTCGCTCTCTGCTTTAGCCCTGCTTAATGCCTCTTCGACAATAGATCTCATCATGTGCCCCATCCCGGAATGCAGATCCTTTTTTCTGTCACCTTCATCACCATTGCCGGAGTGACCTTACGACCCTGAGAAACAATCACTTCACCTGCCATAAGTTTTCCAAACTCAGGGCCTGGAGCAATACCAAGACTGATTGCTATCTCCGGGTCAAACTTTTCCCTGGTGATTATCAGACAATCCCCATCAAATCTGCATGAACAGTTTCTATGTAAGATTGATACGCAGAAATGTATTAATTCATTTGTAATATACAGGGCATTTTCCTGATTAGTAATAAATGTGGGATAATAAGCAATGCCCTTTCCGGAGAGATGAACAACCGGAAGAGTTTCAAGGCCGGCAGATAACCCATCAGGATCTATTTTTGCTGCTTCAGCAATGAGATCTGAGGGAATTGTTACTGTTATCAAAGAGTTCGCGTTGCGAATGTCATGCACAGTCACCGAGAAACCAGGGAGTATCTCTTCCGCCATCCTCCTGATGCTGCAGTACTCAGGGAACGAGAGGTTCCTCATATTCTGCAGATCTGACTGCCCGACCACGATCAGATCCTGCTCTGTAGCATACTCTTCGATTCTCCGGATGTCATCACGGGATACGGATTTGCGATCGATGTAGACTGCATCTGCAGCGGTTTCAGTAATAATGGTGTTAAACATGGCCTGATCAAGATGAATAAGGTCACGGGTCGGTATGATATGACCAAATCCACCCCTCGTAGTGAGGGCAATCTCGGTCTGCCGCTGTGCATAATGGGTCCCACCAAATCCTGCGAGGCTGACAATCCTCCCGGGCTCTGCCCCTATGACAGCACGGGCTACCGCAGCAGCAGCATTGCGATCCTGCCACTCATACTCGGTACTCCCAACCTCGACAAAACAGGATGGTACCGGCAGATTTGTCGGCCCGTGGTGAGTCGCCTCATACGTTACTTCGTATCCTTCTGGAACTTCCTTTACAAGGCGGTTCATGATCGCATGCATCATAGCGGTTGCGGCAGGAGTGAGCGTACCCGGGCTGCCCCCGAATACCGCTTCACCATAGTTGCCGGTAACGTGGACCGTGAGCACTGATCTCGGTTCTTTGCTGGCATGCCGGGAGAGAAAAATAATAAGATCAACATCGGTGGAGAAACCCGAACCATCCAGATAGATCAGTCGCTCATTAACCTGCCTGTGTTGGTACCTTCCCTGATGCTGTGGATTCGCGGCAAGCAGACGCATGACCTCCTCGTGGATCAGGCACCCTGCCTGGTCAGCATGAGAACTTACCAGCAGGATCAGTCCTGTCTTTTTCCCGTCTTTCATCAGTGCATCAATCCCCGGGTGTAAGCGATCACAATTTTCTTGACCGTATATACGCAGTATATACACATGAACACTGAGGAGATCAGATCGATCCTTGAGAAAGAAGGCATTACCACAGAACTTCCCTGTGGCAGGGCATTTGAGATTTCAAAAAAGTATGGTATCTCAAAAGCAGATATCGCAAAAATCTGTAACGAACTGAACATAAAGATCCGCGCCTGCCAGCTCGGTTGTTTCTGATTGGAGAGTTTTATCAGAACAGGTGTTGCCTGCCCATATCTGCGACTGAAGGCAGACATGGAAAACCAACATCAGACGTACCCACCATATCACAGATGATGAGACGGTGGTAGGATGTTTACAAAATAACAGGGAGAGTTGGAGTCCGGGATTATCAGGTATATGACAATCGACCGGATGGTGTCACAGGATTATTTCCAGGTTATTTTCACAGCATTACGCTTTGGTGCTCTCCGGTACCTGTACTTCGGATATCCTACCATCATGGCATAATGCGGAACATGCCCATCCGGTATTCCGATACTCTTTCTGATCTCTGGGGATGATCTGAGAGCACCTTGAACAATCCCGGCCCAGCACGTGCCAAGCCCGAAGGTTGGTGCTATGAGATCAAGATGTGTCATTGCAATCATGGCATCAACAAATCCGATAGGATTTTCTGTCTGGCTGTGGGCGATAACCACATGGGGGGCACTGTGGCAGATCTTATCTAACCCATGTTCATATGCACTGACAAACAAGGGTAGGACCGGTGCAAGAACATCTTCAGGGTGTGAACTGATGATCTCGCGGGCCCACTCGATCACTTTTGCAACCAATGCTGCAACTTCATCAGGATCATAGATGACAAGCCATTCTACTGACTGGCCATTCATCCCGGTCGGAGCGTACCTGATGATATCAAAGATCTGCTCAAATGTCTTTTTTGGGACCAGATCCCTGCGGTAATCACGGATTGATCTACGAGTCGTGATGAGCCGGGCCATCTCTCCGGAAGTTGGGATCCGCTCACTTGAATGATCCGGAACCGGTCCTGCGTTCTCATATGTCACGGTGATAGCCCCTTCAGGACAGATCGCCTCACACTGACCGCACCTGCCACAGAAATCTTCAGTACCGGGTTTAACCTGGATCTTTCCGTCAGATCCGGTGTCGAGGATTCCGTAAGCACACACCCCGGAACAGATGGCACATCCGGAGCAAGATTCGGTATTAATTAGAATAGTTGTCATGTTTTTCTCTCAAAAATCTAACTGGTTAGGGCATAAGATCGGTACCCACCTGCCAGGCCTGTTTCATGAGTTCAGGATATTCGGTAGCCATCGGCTTATTGCCTGTGTCGAGATCAACTCCGATAACACGGTTTTTTATTGAGAAACCGATGAGACCGAGGGCAAACTCAAAGGTATTCATGGCACCAGTAAAATAGGAGGCGTCAGGCTGGTTCTGCGTATAGATGCAGGAGAGTGGGATCTTCCGTGGCAGATGGCTGCCAAGATCCATGGTTAGATAGGGGAAAAGCCGATCAAGCCAGAGTTTTGTTTGAGCAGTAACGCCACCAAAGTAGATCGGTGTCGCTACGATGACACCGTCAGCACCTTCGATGAGTTGATAGATCCGCTGCATATCATCCAGAATTGGACAGACAATGGTATCCTCCTGTTTACAGGCATAGCAGGCCTGACAACCGGTAATGGAGAGATCATTGAGCATGATTACCTCA
>NZ_JAJRBM010000080.1 GCF_028679455.1 Methanospirillum sp.
CACAGAACCAGGGTAAGGGCCTGTACAACGTTGAGCAGCAGAAGGTTCTGACCTACGCCAGCACCGAAGGCGCTCACATGGTTGGTGAAGAAGAGTACACGCTCTCAGTTGCAGGTAACTACGGCGACAGCGATTCCAACATCCGTTGTGTCTTCTCACAGGCTGACAACAGTGGACTTCCGGCATTCTGTAACATCGTCTCTGCCAAGAGCAGTCTCGTCAATGTGAACAGTGCTCAGATCTCCACCAAGGGTCAGATCCGTGCAGTTGCAGAAACCGCAGATACTCCGGCAGCACTGAACTACCAGATCGCAGTCACTCCTGATGCAAACTCAGGCAGCGGCTTTGCAGAAGGTACCGTGAAGACGGTCTTCGCAGGAAGTATCATGGAAGCCCGTGACAGCGGCGACGACAACTATGACTTAGATGGTTCAGCAGATTCTGACTACAAGACTGCAACCTGGAACAAGACTGCAGCAACCAACACCTGGAAAGACACCACTGAAGTAACCGGTGGCATCAAGACTCTCCAGAAGGCATTTTCATACCAGTCTGGATTCCAGAAACTCGCATAAGGCAACCACCTAACTCTTTTTTTTCTTTGAATTCAGGTTTTATACTGCGTGTTCAGTATTTGGCGAATACCTGTTTGCCTGAAACTTAATTTCACACCCTATTGGACTCCTATAGTTTGTATGCCAGTACCGGGGAGTGGGTTGGTATACGCTCTCGTTCAATGAAGGGGCAGCAGCTACAACAATAATCATTAGGAAAACTATATTGGAATTCGAAAATTCTATATATTTTTGTGCCCGATAATCTCATATGGTGGATTCAGGCACCAATCCGTGTATCGCTGGTCATCCGTGTCTCTGGTGTGGAGAATTGACCGGGTCCAGGAGATCATACTGTTCTGATATCTGCGAGGAACGGTTTCAGAAATGGCTGGAGCGTGAACCTGCTACCATCAGGGGAACCAGACCACCGTTCTGGAACCTTATCCGTCGTCAGGCCCTCAAACGGGATGGCCACCGGTGCCAGTTATGTGGAAGTCAGACCGATCTTTCTGTCCATCACATTATTCCTCTCTCTTCAGGCGGAGATTCAACCCTTCAAAATCTCAGGGTACTCTGTCATTCATGCCACCAGAAAGAACACGGCTGTCACTCTACAATAAGCCGGAAAAAGCGATTCAGGTTCAGGATACGCCACCAACCCCTATATATCCCCGCAACATTCTTTGGTGACTGGATCCGTCAGTCTGGCAGAGAGATCTATCCCTGATCAACCCCGGATCTCACTGTTCACGGGATGAGATATGGATCTGGCATTGTTCCAGATGCCGGGAAAGCCCGGTTATCCGATCCCGGGTCATCATGATGATGACCGAATTGGCAGAGTGCAGACCTGATATTTTGTCGGTCCGGATCGGAGGAATCGAGAGGGATTCCCGGTTATCTACTACGAGATCCAGGATGTTTTCTGTGTCGATATACTGGTCAATATCCGGATTCTGATGGGGAGGATGGGGAAGATATTCAGGACCTGGCAAGGTGAGAACCCGGATCATGGCATGATGGGTTCTGAACTTCTCTTTGATACTGGTCTCAAGAATAGGATCTGATGATATAATGGTGAAAGAGACTGCAGGACAGGAGATCCGTGCCTGCAGGAAAAGAGGAATATACCGCTCACCCATCAGGCACTCGATCTGGTGATCAGCTCCAGCGATCATATCCCGGATCTTATGCTCAATCATTGCACTCCCATATACCGACCAGACTGCCTCATCAGCATCGTCAGGTCTCTTCTTCTTCAGAAGCTGCTCCAGTTCTTCTCCCGCAGTTGCTACTGCCTGGGTATGAGATTCAAGCAGGATATTCAGAGCGATCTTAGGATGTACAGGAGCGAATACTGCTGGTCTGGTAAATTTTCTGATGATCAGTCCAGACTCCTGTAGTCGCTGCAGACTCTCATAGATACTTGGTTTTGAGATCTGCAGATACTCAACAAGATCCCGTGCTCCTGCTTGATCAAAGAGAACCAGTGCTGCATATACCCGTGCCTCATAGGTTGTCAGTCCCAGCGTAGTGAGTGCAGAGATCAGGGATGGTGATATCTGGTTTGTCATGAGACTGCCTTTCCTGGGTAATATACTACTGATCGGTTGTAAAAATGTTTACTATTTTGCCATGTAATCTCCTGACCTATCAGAGTTCTCTGATTTGTGGTTGTTGGGAATATTCCCTCTCCGGAATTAGCCCCTGGCCCGATCAGGTCTCGGTTGAAACAGAAACTGAAGTCGTCGAAACATCACAATCTCTGGAATAAAACCATGAATATCAGTATTATCACTTCTATCCTGATGATAGTGCTCTGCATCGCGTTTGTTCAGGCAGCAGATGTCAGCACTCATGAATCAGGATCAATCCAGGATGAACAGGATCGTAAAAGTTCAATGTCTTCTGATACTACGGGCACGACAATTACTTCTGATGATCAAAATCCAGACTACGATGCCCTCTTTCCTAATGATACCGTCCAGCGTCTCGATATCAGGATCGCTCCTGAAGACTGGCAGAAGATGCTTGACGATATGTCCAGTAACTATGGGGAATTCGGTAATAATTCCATGATGCAACGGGGAGGCCCGGGTCAGGGAAACCCTGGTGGTCCTGATATGGGAGGCCATGAACCAATGAATAATCCGGGTGGCCCCGAGATTAACGCTGATGATTCTGAAAACCCGGTCGTGGTTCCTGCAACAGTAACCGTTAACGGGACCACGCTTGAGAAGGTGGGAATCAGGTTTAAGGGAGCAAGTTCGCTCTCCGGCTCATGGCGTGAAGGATCCTATAAGATCTCGATGAAACTGGACTGCGATGAGTATGAAGATGAGTATCCTGAACTGAAGAACCAGCGACTTTTTGGGTTTGATAAACTCACGCTCAAGAGCGGATTTGGAGATAGTTCCCTTATCAGGGACAAGGTTGTTCCTGATATCTTCCGTAGTGCTGGTGTTCCTGCTCCACGAACTGCATTCTATCGGGTGTATGTTGATACCGGTTCAGGTCCTGTCTATTTCGGGGTGTATACCCTGATCGAGGAGATCGGTGATACGGTTATCACGTCACAGTTTGCAGATGGTTCCGGAAACCTATACAAAGCAGAAGATATGCGGAGTACAACCTTTGCCAACGGTTCATTCAATGTCAGTGGATTTGATAAGGAGACGAATAAGAAGAAGAATGATACCAGCGATCTGGAACAGCTCTATACTACCCTGAATTCAGATCTCCGCACAACCGACCCTGCTACATGGCGTACTAACCTCGAATCAATCCTGAATGTGGATGAGTTCATCACCTGGCTGGCAGCCAACACCATCATGCAGAACTGGGACACCTACGGGATGTCGTCACATAACTATTTCCTGTATCATAATCCTGAAGACGGGCGTTTTATTTGGATTCCATGGGATAATAATGAGGCCCTTGTGAACCGGTCAGAAGGAATGGGCAGTTCAATGCCCGGGTTTGGCAAAGAACCTGGAAATGCCTCCATGATTCCACCCGACCCAGGGATGGCGGGGATGGAAAGCCCGATGCCCCCAGTATCCTGGAATCGTTCAGGTGTGAATACCTTTCCCGGATCCCCGGGGATGGGTCAAATGGGTGATGCCGGGAACGGGCATGGCCCGATGGGTGGGCAACTGAGTATCAGTCTCGATGAGGTGGGTGATCAGTGGCCCCTGATCCGATACCTGATGGATGATCCGGTGTATCATGCTACATATGTGGCTGCAGTCGAAAAATTCATCAACGGGGCATTTGATCCCGGAACTGTGAAAACCCTCTATACTCATGATCATGATCTCATCAGTCAGTATGTAATTGGGGAAGATGGGGAACAGAAAGGGTATACCCTTCTTAAGAGTCCTGAAGAATTTACTGTATCACTTGATTCCCTGATATCGCATGCAGCGTCCAGGTATGCCGATGGTATGGAATATCTGGCTAATGAGACCGGAGGATCCGAATAACCTGACCTTCGCTCACGATATCGTGAAAACAGATGACCCCTGCCTGTTCAGCAGGTAACTCTCTCATTTCTGACTGGAACGACACGAGCCTCATCTGATTGATATCAGAGGGGCTACGTGTGCGTGTGATTACTATTCTCCTGCAAACCGGAGCGGATGTGGTATCTGGTACAATATTGAAATTGTATGATTCATCCTTCATTGTGAGAATCTCCTTCCCAAATCGTGGGACGTGGATTCTGACCCGGGTGGATATTCCTGCTGCCAGTAGGTCATTCGTACAGAACCGTCAAATATCCAACTCTATTGTTGTGAAATTCTTTACTGCCTGGCCCTGCAACCTATGGCCGTATCAGATCTATCATATTCTCTATAGGTAGGAAAGTTCTGAACTACTCTTCTGAGTTTCTCAGATGAGCAGGAATCTGGCTGACCACTACGCTGGAATGTGATGATGCATTGCATGAAATCATAATTACGGGCCCCAAACGCCCGTGATAACGAATCTGACACCCAAAAAATCGGAATGAACCTTATGAAATCAACCCGAATTCTGCCCATCCTCCTGATCCTGCTCTATGTAGGGATGGTCCAGGCAGTAGAACCTTCCAATACTTCCTTTCCAGCCGTCCTATCTTCCCTGACTGCTGATGAATCATCATCAGCCGGTCTGGAGAAGACTGATTCGTCAGAGGACCCTGATTATGATCTCGTCTTCCCGAATAATTCAGTGCAGCGAATCGATCTGGTCATCGCAGCAGACGACTGGCAGAAGATGCTTGACAATATGACCGAACTCTACGGTGAGTTTGGAAATAATACCATGATGCCGATGGGTGGTGGCACCTTCTCACCAGATAATCCTCCTGACGAGATGGGAATTCAGGAGGGAAAGAGTCCGCTTGATACCGACACGGTGTATGTTCCTGCGAAGGTTACCCTGAACGGGACCACGCTTGATCATGTCGGGATCAGGTTCAAAGGAGCTAGTTCACTCTCCGGCTCCTGGCGTGAAGGAACCTACAAAATATCATTGAAACTGGATTGTGATCAGTTCGAAGATGAGTACCCAGAAGTGAAGAGCCAGACCCTCTATGGCTTTGATAAACTCAATCTCCAGAGTGGATTCGGAGACAACTCCCTGATGAGGGACAAGGTTGCAGCCGATATCTTTCGCGATGCCGGTGTGCCTGCCCCACGAACTGCATTCTACCAGGTGTATATCGACACCGGCGACGGACCGGTCTACTTCGGTCTATACACGATGATCGAGGATGTTGCAGATACCATGCTCTCCTCTCAGTTTGCGGATGGCTCCGGAAACCTGTACAAACCTCAGGGTGAACGGGAAGCAACATTCCAGAATGGTACATTCAATACCAGTATCTTTGAGAAGGAAACGAACAAGAAAGCGAATGATTTCAGCGATCTTGAGCAGTTCTATGCAGCCCTGAACTCAGATCTCCGGATCTCAGACCCTGATGCATGGCGTTCAGATCTGGAATCTGTCTTCAATGTGGATGAGTTCCTTGCCTGGCTCGCAACCAACACGATCATCCAGAACTGGGATACCTACGGCTCGATGGCCCATAACTTCTACCTGTATACGGATCCCTCCACTGGACAGATAACCTGGATCCCCTGGGACAACAATTTCGCCCTGCAGAATGGAAGCGAAGGCATGGGAGGCTTTGGAGGCGGGAACCCACCAGGATTTGGTAATATGACTCCGGGTAATTTCATCGGTTCACCCCAGACCGGCACTCCCGCATCAGGTGGAGGGCAGCCACCAGCCTTTGGTAACACGACCTCCGGGAACCATCCGATGGGATTTCCCGGAATGATGGGTGGAGACATGAACATGACTCAGCACGGTCCGGGTGGAGCACAGAACCTCAGTCTTACTGAAGTCGGTGATGAATGGCCCTTAATCCGGTACCTGATTGATGATCCGGTGTATCATGAGAAGTATGTGCAGGCGGTTGAGAAGGTGATCACAGATGTGTTTACTCCTGAGAAGATGGCTACCATCTACACCGGGAATCACGACCTCATCAGCCAGTATGTGATTGGCGAAAAAGGAGAACAGGAAGGGTATACCCACCTGAAAGACCCTCAGGATTTCATCGATTCACTTGACTCCCTGATCTCCCATGCCTCCTCCCGGTATACGGCAGCAACTGCCTATCTGGCTGAAGAAGGAGCTGCATAAACATGGAAACGGAGCAGTCCGCTGGCAGAGAAGAGGTTCTGGAAACTTCGTTCGACCGGTTCCAGTCAATCGGACTGGCAGAGATGGAGCATGCATGTCTACAGGACCGCAAGGAGTCGAAATATCTCCTTACCGCAGAGCAGGCCTGGGATCTTATCTCCCACCTTCCTGATACGTACCGGGTCTTTGAAGTAGACGGTCAACGGGTTCAGACCTACTCGACCATGTACTACGACTCCCCTCATCTCAACCTCTATCTGACCCATCATAACGGAAATAAACCCCGGTACAAGGTAAGGACCAGATCCTACGTCGGCTCGGGGGTGAACTTCCTGGAGGTCAAGGAGAAGAAGAATACCGGCAGGACGATCAAGCACCGCCTGCAGACTGAAGGGCTGGTGACCCAGCTGGGTACAGAGCTCAGGGAGTTCTTTTCCTCCTGTCTTCCGTATGATTACTCTGAGTTCAAACCGGTCTTAAAAAATGAGTACAGGCGCATCACTCTGGTATCAACCACTACTCCGGAGCGAATCACCCTGGATGTAGATCTCTCGTATCACACCGACTCGACCGATCTCGCTCTCCCCGAGATTGTGATTGCAGAACTGAAGCGGAGTTCTGATCTCTCTGGTTCTCCTGCGTATGACTACCTGAACCGTATGCGGGTAAAACCGAAAGGGTTCTCGAAGTACTGCATCGGCATCTCGCTCCTGTATGGAAATCTGATCAAACACAACAACTTCAACATGACCCTTCGTCTGCTTGAAAAGATGATGCATGGAGGACCGATCCGATGGTAACCGAATACCTGATGTTCGTAGCCGGAATGGTGGTAAACCTCATCTTCTCTCTGATCGTAGTCAGGGGAATCTACTATCCGCATCGCCGTGTTCAGGACTATGTCTTCACGTTCATGGCGTTCTCGGTAGTGGTGTACCTAATTATGGGACTCTTCACCTCGGTCGAGCTCTCGATCGGGGCAGGCTTCGGTCTGTTTGCACTCTTTTCAGTGCTGCGGTACCGTACCGATACCGTCCCGATCCGGGAGATGACCTACCTCTTTGTCATCATCGCCCTGCCGATCTTAAACTCAATCCTCTTCGGCACCGGACAGTACGGTACCCTGGTCCTGTCAAACCTCATGGTCATCGCAGTCCTCTGGGTTCTAGAAAAGAAGTGGGGATTCCGGTATGAACAGCGAAAAATGGTCAGATACGAGCGGATTGATCTGGTCCGTGCTGACCGGAATGAGGAACTGATAGCAGATCTCAGAAACCGGACCGGGCTGATGATCACCGGGGTTGAGGTCATGGAACTTGATTATCTGCATGACTCTGCGAATCTGATGGTATCGTATGATGAAGATGCCCCGTTGGTTCCCAGAGAACCATCATCCCTCCCGGTTCTGCCGGATGAAACTCTGCAATCTTCAGGGTCTGCATAAATTAAGGCCCACGTAACTTTTTCGATGCAAAGGACAGGATATATGTATTCTCCCTCCCACTGAGTGAATATACTGAGGGAACCCCATGGATACCAGTATCAAGACAATAAAAGCCCGTGAGATCATCGACTCACGGGGCAATCCCACGGTTGAAGTAGATGTCACCCTTGCCACCGGCCGGATGGCCCGTGCAGCCTGCCCGTCCGGTGCTTCCACCGGTGTTCACGAGGCAGTAGAGCGGCGTGACGGTGGAAAAAGGTTCTCCGGAAAAGGCGTGCTTGGTGCGGTAACCTCGGTCAACGAGGAGATCGCAAAGGCCCTTATCGGGATGGATGCTGCTGATCAGAAGGGAATTGATGAGCGGATGATATCCCTTGACGGTACTGAGAATAAAGGAAAACTCGGGGCTAATGCGATCCTCACCGTCTCAATGGCAGTGGCCCGTGCTCATGCAGCAGCGAACGGGGTTCCGCTCTTTCGCTCCCTTGCATCAGGTCCGTATTCACTTCCGGTCCCGTGCATGAACATCATGAACGGAGGTGCCCATGCAAACTGGCAGGGGTCTGACTTCCAGGAGTATATGATCGCCCCGGTTGGTGCTCCTGACTTTCCTCATGCGATGCAGTGGGGATGTGAGGTCTATCAGGCGCTCAAGTCTGTGCTCAAGAAGAAAGGACTCTCAACCGGTGTCGGCGATGAAGGAGGTTTTGCACCGCAGGTTCCTTCAAACAGCGAACCGGTCTCGCTCATCATGACTGCAATCGAAGAGGCAGGGTATGCCCCGGGCAAAGATATCTGTGTGGTCCTGGATCCTGCCTCAAGCGAGTTCTTCAAGGATGGTGTATACGCCCTGAAGACCGAGAAACGGTCACTCTCATCAGGAGAGATGGCAGACTACTACCGGGATCTGACCACCACTTTCCCTATCATCTCAATTGAGGACGGACTTGCCGAGGATGACTGGGCAGGATGGGCTGAACTGACCAAAGCCATCGGTGCAAGGGTCCAGCTAGTCGGTGATGATCTCTTTGTTACCAACACTGCCAGGATCAGCAGGGGAATCAGGGAGAAATCTGCAAATGCCGTACTGATCAAACTCAACCAGATCGGCACCGTTACTGAAACGATCGATGCGGTCAGGATGGCACAGAAGGAAGGATGGGGTGCAATGATCTCACACCGGAGCGGGGAGACCGTGGATTCATTCATTGCTGATCTCTCGGTTGCCCTCGCAACCGGCCAGATCAAGACCGGGGCGCCCTGCCGGGGTGAGCGGGTTGAGAAATATAACCAGTTACTTCGTATCGGTGAGGAACTCGGCGCTTCAGTAGCATATGCCGGGATGAAAGCCTTCAGGACCTCATCATAATTCACTTCTTTACCGGTCACCTGTTCAGATGAACAGGGAAAATAACGGATTTTTTGAGAGCAAAAAAGAATACGTGGATGGGTATCAGGCAACTTTCGCTTTTGCTTCTGCTG
>NZ_JAJRBM010000081.1 GCF_028679455.1 Methanospirillum sp.
ATCCTATTGTAAAGAGCAGAAACCAACTGTACATGGTATATGCCGGATTTATAAACGAGAACAATATTGAGACGGTGAATAGTATCGGGCTGATATAGTTTTCAATGATGGTATTTTTGATATAATCATGTGGAATCTTTGTATCGATCAACCGGTAATTGGTTGAAGCGTAGTGCCACATGATACTTGCCAGATATCCCGGGGCAGCATATCCAAGTGCAGCAATGATTACTGCGATCTGAATCCCGCTATGTTCATTGATTACCTTGGTAATGAATGGCATAAGGAGGATGAAGAGGAGGAAGAACATATTCAGCCTGATCAGAACATCATCATATCTCCTGATGAATCGGAAGACCCGGTGATGTTTTACCCAGTACGCCCAGGTGATCAGAAACGTAAGCAAAAAATAAAGGAATCTTGGTATTTCCTGAATCAGATCATTGGAAAGCTGGAATGAATTCACTGCTGATAGATCGGGAACAATCAGATCCGCTGCTAGAAGTGTCAATGAAAATGCAAAGATGGCGTCACTCATCCCGATGATACGGTCGAGGCCCTTTTCTTCATAATATTCAGATCGTTTCATAGTATCCTCTGCCTGTGGGTGTCATTAGTACAATCGAATCTGTAGTTGATCTACCTCTCCCGCTATATTCTCTCTGAAATTGGTCAATTTTTAAGAGATGTCAGGGAAGTTGCGGTATTCAGACCTGCTGCGATCCATCCGGTGTATCCTCCTGCTACGTTGAGGATATCGTGGCACCCGACCCGCTTCAGGATGCTGCATGCGATCCCTGATCTAAACCCGGATCCACAGATCACCACAACAGGCCCGGCTGATCTAAGTTCGCTTGTTCTCGTGCGGAGATCAGGCCAGGGGATATTCACAGATCCGGGTATATGATACCCGGCATATTCATCGGCTGTTCTTACATCAAGGATCTGAAGTGTGGGATTATGTGATATCAGAGTGGCGAGTTCCTGTACCGAAATGATAGAAACATGATCCGAATTATATCCTGCAAATGCCCATTTTTGCATTCCGCCTGACAAATAACCTCTGATAGAATCAAGTCCTACCCGGTTCATCATAAGGACTGCTTTTGCATGTTGGTCCTGGTGATCTCCAATAAGAATCAGATCCCGGTCAGGGTTCAGCACCCATCCGGAAAAGGTGGAAAAGTTCAGGTCAATGTTGATATTCCAGCTTGATGGGATATGAAATCCTCCAAATGCGTCATACCCTCGTAAGTCAATGAGATCAACAGTATCTTCCTCCAGCAGTCTACTGATCTCCCCTGGACTGAGTTGAGCAGGAACTGGTAATGCTGAAACCAATACCGGGCCTCTCCGGTTAATCTCTGAGCATCTGCCGAAGTGATCCGGAACTGGTGGCATGGCAGTAGTCAGGGTTGAAATAAATGTTTCACGGTCCTTGATAGCGAGAATTGGGTTAGATATTCGTTCGTACCCGATTGTGCTTTCTCTCTGTGCAGATAGTTTTCTGCCACAGAGTGATCCTGCTCCATGTGCCGGGTAGACCTTGCAGTGATCAGGCAGGGTCATCAGGTGATCATGGAGGCTTGTATACAGGGATGATGCCAGTTCCTGTGCCTTCCCTGGGAAGAGATCAGGTCTGCCTACATCACCTACAAACAGGGTATCACCACAGAAGACAGCGAAGGGGCTCTCTGAACTGCTCTGGTGAATCAGCACATAGGAGACGTGTTCAGGTGTGTGACCTGGTGTCTCTCTGACCTCAATCCTGAGATCCTCTATCGTGATAACCGATCCATCTCTCACCGGCATATGGGGAAAGAGTGCCTGTGCACGTGCAGGCATATAGATCGGAGCACCGGTTTTTTCATTTAGATCCAGGTGTCCTGACACAAAATCAGCATGAAGATGTGTCTCCAGGATTCCGGTAATATGCATGCCTTCGTCTCTGGCAGCTGCCAGGTACCGATCGACATCACGGGTAGGATCGACGATAAGGCATGAACTCACTCCCCCGATGAGGTAAGAACTATGAGCAATACCGGGGATGAAGAATTGTCTGATGATCATGGCCGACTCAATAGATCAGAACGTGTTCTCATCATATTTGAAGCCCAGGTTCATATCATCGGTTCAGTAGTATCAAGGCGCTGCCTGAAAACTCCACACTCTTCTGATGATAGCCCATACAATATCCCGATCCAGTGATCCAGATCAATCTGGGATTTGGTGATCTGCTGCTGTATTCTAGAGATGTCGTGCCAGGTATGAGAGATCTCCTTTTTTCTGATTAACATGTCAAGACGGGATCTGATCATCTCCAAAGCTGTAAGTGCCTGTTGATCTTCCTCTGAGTACGGGTCTATCACCCTGATTGGAAGGTTTCTGATAAGACTTGCGGGATCAGAGAAGAGATTCTGTCCACTCCTCATGGTGGTCTTCACATACCATCTGATGAGCGACGAGTGCAGGAGAGTGATGAGATACGGATCCTGTCCCGGGATGATGGTAACAGCATCAGGTCTTGGATTCAGACCGGAATGCGCCGATAGTTCTAACTCATTCCAGAGGAGTGATATCCAGAACCCGGAAGAGTGAATCAACCGGCCTCCTTCAGATCCCGGGTAGAGTTCATCGAAGAGGTATTCAGTGAGAGGTATTGTTCCCTTATGAAGCCGCCTCATCATCTCTTGTTCCCAGGGATCCTGAAGTCGCCATCCATCATCCCGGGGTTGTTCTGCAGGAATGATGTGGTACTTTCTGATCTGGAATCCGGTTTCTCCCTCCCGAGGTCTGAATCGTACAGCTGTATGCACTTTTTCGATACCCGGGTGATAGATCACAGCAGTTAGATCCTCCTGATAATCCAGATAGGGGCCATCTTCGGGAACAAAGATCGTGATAGGAGGGATATCTGCAACCCATCGTCTGAACCCCTGGTATGTAGATTCGGAGAGCCAGTTTTTCTCGAGGAAGATGATACAAATCCCCCCAGGCGCAATACATTCACTAGCCATCTCCCCAAATAAAGCCCCCCGGCTCACTCCCTTCGTATACGAGATGAAACGTCGGGTAAGGTAGGAGGCAACTTCGGGAGGCCCTCCGGGAGACTGGCCACATGGACAGGAAAGGATCAGAGAAAATGGCCTGATTTCAGGAGTAAGGGCTTTGGGAGAGAGAGGATGCAGGTGACGTAGTACCGGGTATCCCTCATGAACTGAACTAAACTCTTCGAGGGTTCGTTCGTCGTACAGGGGGGATCCTGCCCGTATCTGCCTTGTTAGTGAGAAGAATGGATACCAGAGCGGGGTTCCGGTAAGGGAAGGGTCATCTAAATCACTACTGATGATCCAGCAGGAAATTACGAACCGGGTAACCACTATCCTGGACGGGGATGCTTCAGTTGCATGTATCTTCTCACCTGCAGTGATAAGACGGCTGATGATGGAATCACTCCTGCCACTCCTGATAAGGTCCATACGAAGAAGTCTGAGCACGAGAGCGATGAGTTCACCAGTTCCAGAAGCCGGATCCCATATCTTTCCTGAAAGCAGGTGAGTGCCCTCCCTCTCAAGTATTCCGGATATCAGGGTACCGGCACCTGATCCATGAACTTGTATCTCCCTATTTTCTTCCTCTTCTTCGTAAAAACTTTTTTTAAGGCGTTTTTTCCGGTGAAGTCCAGAAAAATAGCAGGCAAAAGCGGCAGCCCAGCATTCAGGAGTTATCCATGAGATTCTGATGTCCTGTAATACCCGTACCGGTGCAGAAGCAAGACGATACACCAACTGCGTGGTCTCTTCGTCAGGGACCCTGGTTTGGATATCATAGATATCCTGCACTGGAACGGTTGATGCAAATGAGCAGAGGGCATCCCTGAGTGTTATGTCTGTCCCGGATGGGTCAGATATGTCATGTGCAAGAAATATCCTGGTCAGTAGGATACGATTGATCAGGGTCTGAATCGTCAGTTCCCTTACCGATTCAGATGTCTCCCCGTCTTTTCGGTAGAGCCAGCTGTTCAACTCTTTTCTGAGTTCGGTGAGGTACTGGATGATTCCCTCTGTAGGGTCGGTTAAAGAGATCTGAATTTCAGAATGTGAATGGTGAGCAGAAAGATTACCCGGAAGGCAGATCTCCTTTAGCCAGGCATATGCATCGGCAACATCTTCAGAAAATATTGCCCGTTCTCCTTCCGGGGTGATCAGGATCATTGCAGACACCTCCGCACTTGCGGCATGCGCTACGATGTCCTGTTTAACAGGTGTATCAGAACCATCAGGTATTGAAAAGAGTGCAATCTTGCTGGTAACACTCAGCTGAAGGATACAGGCTGTAACTCCCGCTTTGTATGCAGGTCCCTTTTCCAAGGGTTGAAAATAGGGTACTAATTTTTGAGAGGTATTCTCTAAAATCCGTGAAAGACAGGATTCAAACTCCTGGGTCACCCTGACTCTCACCGAAGTCCCCGCTTATCAGTGTCAAAGGTCATGACGAAACCTGATCGAATATTGAAAAAAAATGAAAACATTTCAATTGAGAAATGTAGCACATGAAAGAACAGAATAGCGAGGGATGGATTTGAACCATCGGTCTTCGGGTTATGAGCCCGACGGGATATCCTGACTACCCCACCTCGCTTAATGAGGACTACAATGTTGGTGCCAGTTTTATTTATACTTGTCTCTCAATCTGCTGGAAAGATTATTGCCGGATCTGACACCTAGTTCGTATGGATGATGAACTCCGGGATATCAGGGAGCGGAAGATGGAAGAGCTCAGAAAGAGGTTTGATCCGCCGTCACCAGTAGGAGATGCTGCGCATGGTGGAATTCTTGTATTAAATGCACAGAATTTCACCGATACCGTGAACCGGTATCCCCGGCTCCTTGTTGATTTTTGGGCACCCTGGTGTGGGCCTTGCCGAATGCTCGCGCCGGTGATAGAGGATCTGTCAATTGAGTTTACAGGTAAAGTCCAGTTTGCAAAGTGCAATACTGATGAAAATCAGCAGATCGCATACCAGTTCGGCATCAGCGCGATACCGGCATTATTCTTCTTCATGAATGGGCAGGTCGTAAACCAGATTGCAGGAGCGCTTCCCAGGCCCCAACTTGAGCAGCAGATCAGACAAATATTTCAGATACCCTGAGTCAGGCACGGGTGATGCCTGACTCATCAATTTTTTTTAAACTCCATCCATCACTGCAGCAGGTTATTCACCATACTCTGCATTGGAAGGAACTGCGGAGGATCCAGGAACTAGCGTATGAGCCGATTTGTTCAGGGGTGGATCTCCTTCTCACTGCCAGGACTGCCGGAGGTAAGAGTGAGGCTGCCTTCATCCCGGTCCTTGATCAGATTCTGAAAAATCATCCAAGTCTGCCGTTCTGTCTCTATATTTCTCCTCTTCGGGCTCTGATCGCTGATATGTCTGATCGCCTTGACCATCTGCTCACTCCATTTCATCTTACCACAGTACAGGTGCACAGCGATTGTCCGGGTTCGTTTATTCCTGACTCAGATCCCCCTGCAATACTATTTACGACGCCAGAAAGTCTGGCGATTCTGTTACATGGCTCCTCTGGACCTCTTTTGGTAGATCGGGTTACCATATGTATCATTGATGAAGTCCACTCCCTTGCCGCATCAGAGCGTGGGATTCAGCTCCTTGCATCCCTAGATCAGATGGAGCAGCGATCCGGTCATCATATCCAGCGAATTGGTCTTTCTGCTACCATTGGAAATCCAGAAGACGTCCTGGTATGGATGAGTGGAGGAAGGGCGGGTTCACAGGTGGTCAGGGCTGAACATGAGCCTCTTTCCCGGGAGTTCTTCTTCTGCTGCGGATGGGATAATACAGATCAGAAACGAGTTGAATCCCTGATACGTGGAAGGCGTTCGCTCATCTTTTCACGAAGCAGGGGAGAAGCGGAAACTCTATCCAGTCTTCTTGAAGGATCTGAAGTCCCAATCTATGTTCATCACTCGTCGGTCTCTCCGGCTTCCCGGAAAGAAGCAGAACAGGCATTTGCCAGGGGAACCTGTGGTGCTATCATCTGCACCGGTACCCTTGAACTCGGTATCGATATCGGATCGCTGGATCTGGTGATTCATTCTGGTCCGGTGATCAGTGTCTCGTCATTTCTTCAACGACTTGGGAGGGTTGGGAGAAGAGGAACCCATGCACAGATGGCATTTCTGCTCAATGATCCGGAAGAAACCATAACCGTCGCTGCTGTCATCTCCCTGGCTGCTGCCGGTGAGATAGAGCCGGTCAGGATCATCAGATATCCCTACAGGGTACTGGTTCAGCAGATCGTTCTTTCACTACTTACAGAATCAAGGATCCCCCGTCAGCGGCTGATGAACCGGTTACAGGGATCTGGAGCTTTCGACAATATTTCTAACGAGCAGATTTGTTCTGTTATTGCATCGCTCGTTGAAGCGGGTCTCATCCTTATAGATCAGAATTTCCTTATGCCTGCCCCGGCCCTTGAGGGATGGGCAGATCTGCAGCATGGTTCCCAATATTCGGTTATCAGTGAGGGCAGAATATGTACGGTGAAATCACCAGAAGGTGATCTAATAGGAACAGTATCCATGAAAGGGGCTGATCTCTGCCGACTAAATCGGTTCAGGCTGGGGGGGAGATCCTGGATAAGTGCCGGGAATGATCCTGATCCTACCACTATTCAGGCAAACCCTGTCTCTTTCCCTGCTGAACCTCCGGTCTTTGGAGGATCATTTCAGGGAACAAGTTACCTTCTGATGCAGAAGGTATCTGAGATCGTCAGGGATGGACTTCCAGATCTTCCATTTCCGAATCAGGTTCATCAATTAGTTCATGAATATACCTCCTGTCTGCCAGAGGGTTCGGGTCCTGAGAGGATCATCCTGAGAAAGGAAAGTGAGAGTGTAAAAGTGTACACATTTCTGGGAGCAGAATGGAACCGGGTGATCTTTCATTATCTCAAACATTCATGCAGAAAGAAAAAGTGTGTGAGCCTGAAAGGTGGGTTTGATGGTGTGTCTATCCATATGACATCCGGTGTTCTCTCATCAGAGTGGATTCTTGACAGAATTATTGCATTATCCCAATCTGATCCTTCGGAGCCCGGGGAATGGATATACACAATCAGAGAAGTCAACAGGTCTTATGATCAGTTCCTCTCTCATGAGTCTCTGCGTAATATGCTGATATTTGACCAAATAAGACTTGATAAACTGGTCTGTGAACTGAACTCGCGTGAAATAATAATCGCTTCTGAACTTTAGGATCCGGATATGGTGTCGCTGGTATTGTATGCCGGTTTATTCGTATCAAAGAGAAGCCGGTATGCCCGCTCTGCATTGAGCAACCCGTATCCGTAGGTCTCATCCCATCCAGGTGCACCCAGATCATCTGCACTGGTGTAGATAACCTGTTTAAACTCATCACGGGGTACGTCAGGGAAGGCACTCCAGAGCTGGGCTATCACCCCGGCAACATGCGGGGCAGCTGCACTGGTTCCCGGGAAGGGATCCGGGAAATGCCCTGCACCACTTACATTGACATTGGTTGGAGCACAAATGTCAGGTTTCCATCGTTTGGTTGAGACCGGGTACCGGATGGTGACCGGTCCACGGGAAGAATCAGGTGAGATGGCAAAGGGTGAGGCAGGTTCAACTGAACCGACTGTGACAAC
This sequence comes from Methanospirillum sp., assembly GCF_028679455.1. Classification (GTDB taxonomy): domain Archaea; phylum Halobacteriota; class Methanomicrobia; order Methanomicrobiales; family Methanospirillaceae; genus Methanospirillum. The sequence goes on from NZ_JAJRBM010000081.1 coordinate 7,689, forward strand.
CTCCTCTACTGCAGCGTGGCCGAAGATCGAATCGTATGGATCCTTCATATATGACTTGTCCACACCTTTTGGATCCACGCCCCTGATGAAGAGTTCAAGGGTATTGGGGGTGGTGGTCTGACCGTTCCGGACAATCTGAAGGGATACCTTCTCTGAGTTTATTCCTGCAGGTGTGTAAACCAGGTGTTCAAACGGATCGATAGTCCCGTTCTGGGTGAAGTTGCTGGTTGCCAGCACCGCCCCTGAACGGGGATCCGTGAGTACCAGATCGTAATCAGTAGAGGCATGACCCCAGGGATCATCCCACTGGAGAGTAGCGATGATGCGTTCGTCAGGCAGCAGGGTGATATTCACTGCAGAATCCCCTGATCCAAAGTCCTGGAGGGTCTGCCGCCTCCCATATGATGCCCCTGCCTTCCATGGCCCCTGGTAATGAAGTGGTGCAAAATTCCCTGATACAGTCACATAAATCAGGTGTGGATTCGCCTTCAGAATGGATCTGATGTGATCAGTGACATCCCCATCCTGTAGAAATGGCTGACGAAAGAAGTAGAGGTCATCACAGATGACATTACATCCGGCGTTTGCCAGGTCGGTTATCGCAGTTTTGAAGGTATCAGAACTGGTGCCATACGCATGAAAGTAGAGATCGGCATCTGGTGCAATGTCATGGATGATCTCAAGCATCGCAGTTCCTTCATCACCGGTCCCTTTGGACTGGATGTGGACATCAGGGAGTTCCCCAGCCTGTCGGGAGATATCTATTGATTCAACTCCGTTAGCGATCACACCGACTTTGATACCTTTCCCTGCAACCCCGAATACTTCACGGACTCCGTTGCTTCTGACCAGAATATCTCCCTGGGTCTTGAGTTCTCCTGCATTCGTGGCAATGGTGGTATCTTTTTCAGTTGCGGGTATCTCCTTGTCTGAAGTATACACGGATCCTGCGGTGGCACCTGTAATGAATATGGAGAGCACAAGCAGTATCCTAAGTACAAAAATGCTTTTCTGCGTCATGCAATCCCCCCAGTGCTACGAATGTATCAGTCAGACCTGATGTTCAAGCCGAATCCAGCATGACTGGATATGGGTCACTTCTTTATAAATTTCTCGGCTGGAAGAAAAAGATAGTATGGAATTCAACAGGAACCAGGGTTGTTTCCTGCCCGGTCTCTGACCTGAAAGATGATCATAATTATGAATGAGAGTGGGAGCGCAATGACCAGAGGATCGATCACTGACCAGGGAAGTCCGAGTATGGTCTGCCCTCCAGTAAGGATTTGGGAGATCCCCAGAATTTTTGCTTCAGCAGTATGTACAAATGCGGTCCAGAAGAACCAGATTCCCCCTCCGGCAATCATGCTCCATATGGCGCCTGCCTGTGATGGATGTCGTGAATAGACGCCGACAGCGAATGCAGGAAGAAATGCTGATGCACACAGGCCCATGAACATTGCGGTAGCTCTGGCAATAATTCCTTCAGGCATGGCTAAGGCAAGAATTACGCTCAGAAGCATCATAATCAGGCATCCGATCTGGTTTGCCCTAACTGAGAGAGCGCAGGTTTTTCCCCATCCCCAGATATCACAAACAAGGGCAGTTCCCATAGCATGATACAGAGCTGAAAGCGTGGACATCGCTGCAGAGAGAAGGGTAAGCATGAAGATGATCACAAACAGTTCAGGCATAGCCTGATTGATATAAACCGGTATGATGGAGTCAATGTTCCCACCTGCAGCATCTACAGCAATCTTTCCGGTATGCTGAAGAAAGTAGACATTGGTCAGTGCCCCAACCGTGAAAGCGACACCAGTCATCATCAGAATGAACGGACCACCAACCAGAACAGCCCGGTTGAGTGCCCGGTTATCTTTTGCAGTCATGAATCTGACCACTAATTGGGGCTGGGCCAGGACCCCGATACCTACCCCGAGGACCAGGGTGGTGATAAGGGTGAACCAGATTGGTGAACCAAATTCTGGCATTGATGCCCATCCTGTCATACCCTGGCCATGCAGTGATGCAGGGACAAGATTGGACATCGCAGCAAGAGCTGAGTGTGCAGCAGTTACCCCACCAAGATACACGTAGGTCAGCACCAGGAGCAGGGTCATCCCGATGAACATGATAGTCCCCTGAAATGCGTCTGTGTACATGACTGCAATGAGCCCGCCATACATTACGTACACCGCTACTACCGCGGCAAAAACCAGAAGTGAAGTGGTATACGGGATGTTTACGGTTGACTCGAGAAATCGTGCACCTCCAATCAGAACTGCAGCAGTGTACAAAGGCATACTGATGAGAATTATCAGACCGGAGAGGAGCTGAAGACGGGGACTGTGAAAGATCTTCCCCATGAGATCCGGGAAGGTGACTGCACCGGTTTCAACTCCTTTCTCACGTGTCTTTTTTCCGAACACTACAAAAGCAAGGAGGATTCCAACTCCGATATTAAGTACCGTAAGCCAGATCAGACCCATACCAAGGTTTGCAGCAGCCCCTCCAAACCCGACGATCGCAGAAGTCGAGATGAATGTTGCACCATAAGATAATGCGATGATCACCGGATGTGTATCTCTGCCTGCCAGGAGGTAATCTTCAGCATGGTTCGTCCTGCGGTATCCAAGATATCCGAGGGCAAGAGTGATTCCCAGGTATATCAGTACAATTACCAGGGTAACGACCGGATCCGTTGCCATCAGGATACTCCCCGGTTCCAGTTTATCAGCCCGTATACAATACACGCACAAGCGAATCCTATTGATAGGACATACCCTGCAATGATGATCGGATCAGAAATTCCACAAATTGTTGTCATAATTATCGAAGACCTGCGGTAACCTGTCTGCGTTGTCAATACCTGGGGATCGGATGAAATCCGGTCCCCTATCTAAACACGAAGAAAAATGATGGTGACAAGAATCCGTTTTCAGGGATTGTACAGATTCGCATCAGTTTACCAACATCATGTCTGCTTTTCATCTATATGAATACGAAGGGTTGTGGTGCAGAGTTATCTTTCTTATGCACCACAGTTTCGATAATTACTCCTTTCGCAGTTTCTGATATGTACCGCATGCGAAATTACGAATTATGATTCGGTTTCAGGATACAACACGAGCAGTATCGCCCGGGTGTGAGTAATCGGATCCTTTTTCTGGTACTACCCGCGAGATCTACCGATATGGTGAGGATGACGGTGTTGAGGAAGGGATGTCTGTGCCTCCTGGTGTTTGTACTGATCCTTCTGTTTCTGGTTCCGGTGACAGCAGAGCAGGAACCGATGGGATATTTCGAAGTCAAATCTAACCCACAGGGTGCTGACGTTCTTGTGAATGGAAAATTTGCAGGAGAGACTCCGGTAATTGCCCCTGTCCGGACGATGAACACGAATGGGACAGTCATCAGAATCATGATGCAGGGATTTCAGATCTGGGAGCAGATATACAACCAAAGCCCTTCATCTGGTGAAGTAGTACCTATCCAGGCTGTACTATCTCCGGTATCTACCGTCGGATCGCTGAAGGTTAGTTCAACCCCCTCTGGTGCAATGGTGACGGTTGATAATGGGAACGGTCAGATGGCTCCGTGGACCTATCAGGATCTTCCCACCGGATCGCATCTGGTCTCACTTTTCATGGTTGGATATGAACCGTATGTTAAAACGGTTGAGATTCATCCAGGGGAAATCACAGAACTGGCAGCGGATATGACTCTCCGCAAGGAATCCGGAACACTTGAGATCAGTTCAGATCCCGGAGGTGCCACGGCATATGTTGATGGAGTGCATGTGGGAACTACGAATCTTGTCGTAGGTAACCTCCCTCCCGGACGACATGAAGTGAAGATTGCTCATGCCGGAAATGATGATTATGTTGAATGGCTATCAGTGCAGAACCAGGCAACTACCAAGGTTCATGCAGTTCTCAAACCGGTTAGTGCCACTTCTGGTGGATTTGTAGTAGTCACTACCGAGCCACCGGGAGCTTCAGTATTCTTGGATGATGAGTATCAGGGTTTGACAGAAACCGGCAAACCACTTGAGATCTCAAATGTAACCCCAGGAAGTCATCGGATTTATGTCAGTAGTAAAAACTATGAAGACTATGAAGCAATGGCTGTAGTCACCAGTGGTACAATTACTCCGGTTACTGTGCAGATGAATCCAAGCCCGATGCCCCAGGCCTGTGGCCTGGTGATAGTTAGTTCAGATCCTGCAGGTGCAGATATCATGATCGACGGGCAGATACGAGGGACTACACCAGCGACAATAGAGACTCTCAATTCTGGTAGGCACACTTATAGCATCAGACTTGCCGGTTATCAGGAGTATAACTCATCATTGGATATCATTCCCGGACAGGTACTTCAGATCAACACTGTTCTCACTTCAGACTCAAATACCTCCGGCAGTCGCGGAAAAGGAATTCCCGGACCAACGCCGCTCCTGATTATCGGGGTCATAGTTGGTATGGGATTCCTCTTCAGCCGCAAGATATGACTTCCTTTTTTGTTTTTTGATTTTCCGTGGGATTTCTTTACAACCATTTCCCTCCTATTGTGTTTGTATACTCTCTTCTACGAAGGTTATTTCCAGTCTGCCCTTGATTATGTAAGCGAATATTGCGGTACCCCTGAGTAATAACCAGGTCATGACCGCCCGGGGCTTTCACCATTTAGCCCCTCCCCCATCCCTGATGAGATATCCGCGTTTCCGGGGGTGATAGGGAGGAGTACATCTATCATGTCATACGATAATCCAGCATTACAGTTTGATGAACAACGTCTTGCCAAAAGAAACCTGCTCCAGGAACAGGGAGTCACCCTTTATCCCCCCAGTTTTCACCGGAGTCATACCATCGCCGGGATCAGAACTGAATTTGATTCGGTTACCCATGATCCATCTCCGCAACAGGTAGCAACTGCAGGGCGGATCTACATTGTCAGGGATCATGGGAAGACCTTTTTCTGTGATCTAGGGGATGAATCTGGGAGAATTCAACTATATATCAGGAAAGATTCCCTCCCTGATGGGAAGTTTGCGATATTCAAATCCGGAGTAGAGCGTGGGGACATCATCGGGGTGAAAGGCCGTGCGTTCAGAACCAAGGTGGGAGAGATCACTCTCTGGGTAGATGACTTTGAACTGCTTACCAAGGCTCTCTGCTCACTCCCGGAAAAGTTCCACGGTCTGACCAATCTTGAAAAGCGATACCGTCAGCGGTACCTGGATCTGATAGTCAATGAAGAGAGCAGAGAAACGTTCCGGACACGTAGCAGGATCCTTTCGCAGCTTCGTAATAACCTGACTGCACGGGATTTTCTTGAATTTGAAACTCCCACACTTCAGCCGATTTATGGAGGAGCAAATGCCAGGCCGTTTACTACCTACCATAATTATCTCGAACAGAAACTCTACATGCGGATTGCTCCTGAGCTGTATCTGAAACGGCTTGTAGTGGGAGGATTTGAAAAGGTTTTTGAGTTAGCCAAAAATTTCCGGAATGAGGATATCGATACCAGCCATAACCCTGAATTCTCCATGGTGGAGATCTATCAGGCATATGCTGACTATAAAGATATGATGAGGCTGACTGAAGAGATAATTTCAGGCATCATCAGGGAGGTTACTGGGGGGTATGAAGTTACCTACGAGGGCAACACGATAGATTTCACCCCTCCGTGGAACTCAATGCCAATGGAGGAAGCAGTGAAGACCATTGGTGGAATTGATATTTTTACATATCCACTTGAGGCCCTTAAAGAAAAGGGGAAGACGCTTGGGGTTGAAGGAGTTGAGGGTGTCCGTAGTCACCGTGAAGCTCTGCCTCTCTTCTTTGAGACTCTGGTTGAAGAAAAACTGATTCAGCCGACTTTTATCCTTGATTTTCCCATCGAAAACTCTCCTCTTGCAAAGGTTCATCGGGAAAAAGAAGGGTTTGTCGAACGATTTGAACTCTTTATTGCCGGGATGGAACTTGCAAACGGATTCTCTGAGTTGAATGATCCCATCGATCAGCTGGAACGATTTGAGGCGCAGGAAGAGAAACGGCGGCTTGGTGATGAAGAAGCCCAGATGCATGATTATGATTTTGTAAACGCTCTGGGCTATGGTATGCCACCAACTGGCGGAGTCGGGATAGGAATTGACCGTCTGGTTATGCTTAGCACCAGCAATACCTCGATCAAGGAGGTCATCCTTTTCCCTTCAATGAGGAGGGAAAGTACTACTGAAGAGGAAGAAGAGGTTGCTCCGGGTGAGGATAATCAATAGGCGCAATCACTAAATTTATACGTATTTTTGAATATAGCCTCTAAATATAATTCTTTTTCAGCCTTTGTTCTTCGTCTGCGTTCTTCCTTCGATGTCTTTTTCGATAATAACGGCATTAGTTCACTATTTTTAGAAAAACTTATAATCCATA
>NZ_JAJRBM010000082.1 GCF_028679455.1 Methanospirillum sp.
ATCATCGGTTTTCTTCCCGGAAGGGAGTAATTGATCTTCCTCAGGATCTCTCTACCGAATTACAGCCAGGTCCTGGTGGTGAGGATGTTAATTTTCATCCTTATTCTCATCCTGTTGATCAGGCAGTTTTCGGGTTGGAATGTCTTCTGCTCAGACAGATCCAAAGCCGGCAGGTAATGCAGTCCGGGGTTTGTGCGGTAGTATCTGAGTTCGTCAATTCAGGAATTATTCATGACTTCGCTGCATTCCTTCATGATCTGAAAATCAGGTCAATGCTTGAAAGTTCGGGGGTTCACCCGATCGAGACCTACGAGCATGCGTTTGTGCAGATCATGGCACGGATTTCAGATCTCTTCTGGTTTGAGATGTACCTCCAGGATCCAGTACGGATTGATCAGCACCATGCGATGCGTATTGCTGCAAAGCGGCTCAGGTATACTTTGGAAGCATATGCTGAATTGTATCCGGATAATCTGAAATCAGAGATCAAAGGGATCAAACGTTTTCAGGAGCTTTTGGGAGATATCCATGACTGCGATGTCTGGATTGACTTTCTTCCCCGCTTTCTTGAAGAAGAGAAGCAACGCTCGGTTGCATACTTTGGAAACCATGGCATTTTTGATCAGATAGCCCCCGGGATCCACCTGTTGACTTCGGATCGAAAGATCAGGAGAGATACTCTTTTTCAGGAACTGAATTCTATCTGGGATACCAGGAAGGAAGATGGGTTTTGGGACCGGTTATCTGAAAAGATATCATCGCCTCTTCAACAATCCATCACTAACTCTTCAACCGACTCTGCCGGTCAGCTTACCATTGCCCTGATTAGTGATGTTCATGCCAACCTGCCTGCCCTTGAGGCAGTTCTTGCTGATGCAGAGTCCCGTGGTGCGTCGGTGGTTCTTCATGCCGGGGATCTCACAGGATATGGTCCGTTCCCTGAAGAAGTAATAAATCTGGTCAGAAGCAGGCATATCCTGAGTGTTATCGGTAACTATGATCTCTCAGTCCTTTCTAGAACGTGGAAGAAAAGAAGACCTTCCTCCCGAGAGAAAAAATTTGCAATGAAATGGGCGTTTCATACGCTCTCGAAAGAGAATCGAATATGGCTGAATAATCTACCCCGGGTACTTCGGTTGTGTATCAGAGGCGTTCCCCTGCTGGTGACTCATGGAAGTCCTGATTCCCTTACCGAATATCTGGATAATGGTACTCCTGACACCAGGCTGCATGAACTAGCAGCAGAATGTGGAGTAAAAATAATGGTAACCGGCCATTCTCACCGGTCCGCTGCCCGTGAGGTTGATGGAGTCTGGTTTATCAATGCAGGAAGTGTGGGCAGATCAGAGGATGGAGATCCACGTGCATGTTATGCACTCCTTACGATAGATCCGTTCTCACTGATTCACATCAGGGTACCGTACGAGATAGAAAGAACCGTAACTGCGATCCATGATCGTCATCTCCCTGATTCCTTTGCCCGGATTGTGAAGGAGGGTAGATCTCTTGAGGCAGTCCGGGGAAGGGAAGAAAAGGCATGACCCCTATCCCAATTGACCCTCATCGTGATTCAACCCTGCAATATCCTGGAATTGAGCAGGTTCTTGCACTCATGACTTACTATGATCCTGACCCTCGTCATGCCCTTCAGGTCGGAAGATTATCGGGGCTGATCTTTGATCTCCTTGGTGATATCCATAAAATGGGCGATAATGATCGCCGTCTCCTCATCTTTGCTGCATTGCTTCATGACATCGGCTGGAGTGTCCCCTCGTGTCCGCATCATAAAGCATCTATGAACCTGATTCTTGGTGATGAGACTATCCCAATCAACTCTGATGACCGGCAGATTATTGCATTGGTTGCCAGGTATCACCGCAAGGCACATCCATCCCCCATGCATACGGCATTCGGGTTACTCTCTCCCCCCAAAAAATGGCATGTTCGATGGTTGGCAGCAATACTGCGCCTTGCTGATGCTCTGGATCGATCTCATACCTCTATTGTGCAGACCATGTCTGCATCCTATCCTGATGGAATGATTCAGATCAGTTGTAGTATCAGGGCCAATGCATCCCCTGATCCTGAAAACCAGGTGATTGAAAAGAAATCTGCCCTACTTTGTGAATTGGCAGAAAGACAGGTGAAAGTTATATGGACCTGAGTGTTCATCCGGTAGTCTCGTTTATTGATCTTGGCACTAACTCATCGCGGCTTCTGGTGATCAGGCTCAATCCCAACTGTTCTTATTCGGTTCTGACTCAACAAAAGGAAGTGGTCCGTCTTGGAGAAGGAGAGTTTGCAGACAATTATCTTGCACTGGATGCAATTGAGCGGACAGTAACTGTACTCATCAGGTTTGCTGAAATTGCCCGGAGTCTGGGGTCATCTGAAATTGTTGCAGTCGCTACTTCAGCCACCCGTGATGCACGCAACCGTGAGATTCTGATATCCCGAGTCAGGGAAGAAGCAGGGTTTGAACTCAACGTGGTATCAGGTCCTGAAGAAGCCAGATTAATCTGGCTCGGGGTCTCGAGTGGTGTTCAGATTGACGAGACCAAGTCCCTGTTTATTGATATCGGGGGCGGTAGTACGGAGATCATCATCGGTGATCAGGCCCGGACCTACCTGCTCCGGAGCCTGAAACTCGGGGCAATCAGAACCACCAACATGTTTGTCCCCTCTGGTCTGACAGGTCCGATTCCTTCTCCTGTAATTCTTTCCATCAGAAGGCATATCCGCGGTCGTGCATCACACACTCTCCGACACGTTATCAGAAAAACGGTAAATAAGGCATTTGGCAGTTCAGGGACCATTACTTCACTGGAAACAGTTGCTGCAGCAATGGATCAATTTGCGACTTCTCACCGTCCAGGCATCATCACCCTGAGTGAATTGTCAGAAGTGATCGTTTATCTCAGTAGTCTGTCCCTGAAAGATCGTCGGAATGTCCAGGGTCTGAATCCTGATCGCGCTGATATTATTATAGGCGGTGCACTCATCCTTGAGTCACTGCTTGAACAGGCAGGAATCCTTGAGATCCGGGTCTCTTCCCGCAGTCTTCGGGATGGATTACTCATAGACTACCTCTCCAGAATTCCCGGATTTCCCTACGCAGATGCAATACCGGTCCGGGCCGCCAGTATCAGACAACTTGGAAGATCATGCCATATCAATGAACCACATGCAGATCATGTGCAGCGTCTGGCCCTCTCCCTTTTTGATTCATCCCGCGAATCCGGACTTCATACCATATCTGATACCGGTCGGGAATTACTTTCATTCGCTGCTTTCCTTCATGATGTCGGTCAGTTCTTATCGTTTCCGGGTCATCATCAACATTCGTTCTATGTGATCACACATGCCCCTCTGCTTGGATTCCATGAACTTGAGATCCTGATCATTGCACTTATCACCAGGTATCACCGCAAAAAAATGCCCCGTCGGAAGGACTTTGGATACGCTCACCTGAGCAGTGGTGATCGTAGTATGGTTCAGGTATTATCCCTCTTTCTTCGGATGGCAGAAAATCTGGATCGAAGTCACGACGGGAGGGTGACTCAGGCACGGTTGGAAGTTCGTGACCGGCGTAAGGTTACACTGGTAATCGGATGCAATACTGACTGTACTCTCGAACAGTGGGCAATTCTCGAGGACATCCGTTCATTTGAGCGGACCATGAAAAAGGGGTTGAGGATAGAGTTTTGTCCGGATAATGCATTCGTGTCCTGATTGTTACTAGGTTTCTTTTGGAGAGACATCTCCTGCTATTGTTTTAATTGCATCTTTGACCTGACCTATTGCAGATTGATCCTTCAGAACCTCTCCTGCTTTATATCCATGCCCACTGACGGTTCTGATGATCTTCATCTCCTGTGCCTGTGCCCATATCTTAAGGGTTTCAAGCGCCCGGTCATCGCCACTATCAGCACAGACTGCAACCGGAATCACCTTTTTCCCTTTCAGCTGACGCTTGTGCCAGAGCGAATAAGATCGATCAATCATATTTTTAACGGGGCCGTTGACATCATGAAAATATACCGGTGATCCGATAATGATCAGGTCACTCTTCTTCATCTGTCGTGCAAACCGGGAAAAATCGTCAGATTTAAGGACACAATGCCCTTCTTTTATGCACTTGCGGCATGATTTACAGGGTCGTATCGTACTGCCAGCGAGGGATATCGTTTTGATCTTCAGATCTGTAACCCCACTTTTTTCAAGTTCTGAAGTAATTGCATTGATTAGCCTGCTGGTGTTCCCGTTCTTGAGTGGACTGCCTGATATTGCAAGGACTCTCATATCAATTAGTCCATTGCGATCCCATATAAATCTGGAGATCAGGTTTTGATCTCCAGATATACTCATCTTGTATCAGAAGAATACCTCAACATGGTTGCCGGAAAAAAATCAGTTCTGTTTGTGTGTACCCATAATGCGTTCCGATCCCAGATTGCTGAGGGATATCTCCGGGCTACATTTGGAGATCAGTACGAAGCATACAGTGCCGGGACAGAACCTTCCTCCCTTGACTCAAGGGCTGTGCTGGTAATGTCTGAGATCGGGATTGACATAACCGGACAAAAATCCAAACCCCTACTTGAGTTTTTTGACCGTGATATTGATATCGCGGTCACGGTCTGTGACGGAGCATCTGGTGCCTGCCCCATGGTCCCGGGAGCTGGGGTGGTATTCCATCAGGCATTCCCTACTCCTGGTGAATGTGATCCCAAAGACCCCGCTTGCCTTGCCCATCTTCGTGAAATCAGAGACAGCATCACCGGATGGATCGATAAGACATTTGCATGAAATGGTTATCTTACCGTCACAAGTATAATGAGATCCGATGCAGATAGACTCCCCTGCGGAGGCGGGATAACTGACAGAATACTCAGTTCTCATCGGTGGAAAAGCAGGAGATGGTATTGCCCAGGCCGGTCAACTGATCGGGTCTGTTTTTTCTGAACTTGGTTATTATGTATATCAGTACGTAGACTACCCTTCATTGATCCGGGGTGGTCACAACTTTTGTATCATCCGTGCAGCTGACAGGCCGGTCTTTACCCATCGTACTGGTGTTGATCTGATCCTTGCTCTGGATCAACGAACCGCTGATCTGCATACTCCCAATCTGAAAACCCAGGGGGTTGTGATTTATGAGAGTGGTCAGGTAAAAACAGAAGGACAGGCTCTGGCCATTAAGGAGATCCTTGCTCATCACCAGGCTAAACCGATCATGGGAAACACCGCAATCGTTGCGGGGTTTTGTAGTTGTGCAGGTATTCCATGGAGTCTGGTTGAAAAAGTATTCAGGAAAAAACTGACCAAAGAAACGGATCTAAACCTGCTTGTAGCACGCGAAGCATACTCCCGCATCACTAGGGAGGTGCAGGTACCGTTGTTAGAGGGGGCATCAGCCCGCCCACTCCTGTCTGGAAATGAATGGATTGGACTTGGCCTCCTCGCAGGGGGGATCGATGCATATGTTGCATATCCGATGACCCCATCTTCAGGAGTTCTCCATTTTCTGGCCTCTCTCGCAGAAGAGGCCGGAATCGATGTGATACACCCCGAAAGTGAGATCGCAGTCATTCTGATTGCTCTCGGGTTTGCATATGCAGGAAAAAAGACAGCGGTTGGCACGTCTGGTGGTGGGTTCTGCCTTATGACCGAGGGGCTATCGCTGTCCGGGATGGCAGAGTTGCCTGTCGTTATTGTTCTCTCTCAGAGGGGGGGCCCGTCCACCGGACTTCCCACCTATACCGCTCAGTCAGATCTCCTTTTTGCCTGTCATGCAGGACAGGGTGAGTTTCCCCGGTTTATCGTTGCCCCTGCAACACCTGCTGAAGCAATGAAGTGGTCAGCAGAAGCAGTTCATGTTGCATGGAAGTATCAGATCCCTGCATTCATCCTTTCAGATAAGACATTTTCTGAAGGAATCTATACACCCGATGGGGAACCGGAGATCAGGGCAGTTGCTCCCCTTCCTGCTCCCTCATATCCGTATAGCCGATATGCAGATACCCCAGACGGAGTATCCCCGATTCTGATCCCCCCGTGTGCAGGGGAACAGATCAAGGTGAACAGTTATGCTCATGACTACTCAGGGATTACCAGCTAATATCCCGAGATGACAATGACTATGGTACGTAAACGACTCAGGAAGGCAGAAAAACTTGCGATTGCTGTTGATCAGCCGGGTTCGGTCTTTTATGGGGGTGTCTCTGTTGCGAAAACTGCGATTCTTTGCTGGGGTTCTCCCCGTGGTGTATGCTGCGAAGTTGCAGATAAACTGAAACTGAGGATCGTTTCACCCATCGTCATCAGCCCGTTCCCTTCAAAGGAGTTTAGTAAAGCCATGCAGGGGGTAGAGAAGGTGATTCTGGTTGAAGACAGTTCAACAGGTCAACTCAATGAGATTCTGGCACGGGAAGGATACCGCACCGATGATCTGATTCTGCGGTATGATGGGCGACCATTTGCAGTTGAAGAATTGCTTGAACGGGTAATGAGGTGTACAGCATGACAAGTGATGATGCCCTGGTTACCTCGGCACAGAACACCTGGTGCCCGGGTTGTGGCAATTTTGCGATCCAGCATGCAATTAAGTTTGTTATCCAGGAACTGGAAACCGAAGGGATCCCCCGGGATCATATGGTGCTGGTTTCTGGGATTGGATGCCATGCAAAGATCGCTGACTACTTTCAGATCAACAGTTTCTATTCATTGCACGGGAGAACGATTCCGGTAGCAACGGGTATCAAGATGGCAAATCCGGATCTGAAGGTGATCTGTTTTGCCGGTGATGGTGATCTGTATGCAGAAGGGCTTGATCACCTTATTCATGCAGCAAAACGCAATATCGACATAACAGTCATCTGTCATAATAACCGGGTATATGGTCTAACCACCGGTCAGTATACTCCGACCTCCCCTTATGGATACCGGGGTAAATCAACACCAGCAGGCCTTCATGAATATCCAATTAATATCATAGAACTGCTCCTTGGGGCAGGGGCGACTTTTGTATCTCGTGGATACACCCGCCATCTCCCACATCTGAAAAGAATTTTTAAAGAAGCGATTCTTCATCAAGGGTTTGCTCATGTCGATGTTTTGCAGATATGTGCAACATATTTTAACCTGACCACCTGGTATGATGAGCGGGTATATGAGACAAATGAATCAAACTCCACACTTTTTGAGTTTGCCTGCCGGACTGCAAACCTGTGGAATTATAATGATGATTCAAAGATTCCAATCGGTATCTTCTTCCAGACAAAAAAGCCGTCACTTCCTGAAAAGAAGATACGAAAAGAGGTTGACAGGGCCCATCTCATCAGAACGATTCTTGAAAGGTCAATCTGACCTCTCTCCTCTTTAACAGGCTGTGATATTATCTGATCTCCCTGTTCTGTTTTCTTCTCTTAAAGACCAGGATAATTCCGAGTGTAAGTATTGCAAGTATTCCAACCCCGACCATGAGGTAGTTGATCAGAAAAATCGGCGGGGGTAGTTTTAGTTCGGGGGTGATGACAGCAGGTCCTGATCCATTCTCCTGTGTCTCCTGCGCTGCGGCCTGTTTATCCTGTTGAAGTCTTGAGAGGGTATCCCCATATTTCTGGGGAATATAACTGTCATCCAGAGCTATTGCCTGTTCAAATGCCTTGAGTGCCTCTTTCATCTTTCCCTGGTTAAAGAGGGCACTCCCCATATTATTCCAGACCTCTGCAGAACCCGGATAGATGATAACCGACTGGTTGAATGCTTCTGCTGCTTCTTCATTCTTAAACATGCGGGCTAATATTACCCCTTTTTTATTCCAGGTTGCATTACTCCGCGGTTCAATCTTCAGGGCTGCATCGTACATCGCATCTGCTTCAGAATACCGGTTCAGAGCAGCCAGGACATCTGCCTTTCCCTCCAGATTCTGGTACACATTTGGATTTAGTGAGACTGCACGGTCATAGGTATCAAGGGCATCGCGGTACTTCCCAAGCAAAAAAAGGGCGAGCCCTTTTTTTCCGACAATATCTGCATTGGTTTTA
>NZ_JAJRBM010000083.1 GCF_028679455.1 Methanospirillum sp.
AATACCGGGAGTGGGAATGAGTGGATCTGCACTCATATCGCTGGATACTGCTGATCAGGGTTTATCCGGGTATATCTTCTCAATCTTTCCGGAAAATCCACAGGTTGCGAAAATTACCGGGGTAGCATTCCCCGAATGGGCTTCACTCTCCGAGGCAACACCGGGGGATGGTGCGGCATATACCATCAGGGCGCTTGATCTGAACGATGCGATCGGGTATCATGCCCAGAGTGTCCCACTCGCCACGCTTAACCTCCAGGGTATAACTTCAGGAAGTACCCGGATTATGATCGAGGTCAGGCAGCTCGATGATGACAATGGAAAATCTGTGGATGCCCAACTGACTCCGGGTCAGGTTACCGTCGTGAATGGTGGAGGAGACCAGGATATTAATCTCCAACTTGTCCGCGGGTGGAATTTTGTGAGTATCCCCATGACATTACTGTCCGGGTCAAACACAGCAGAAATATTCAAGGATGTTCCAAGCGGTGGTCACTCAATCTTTTCATATGATCCGGTGAAGGGCTGGAGTATTGTTGGTCGGACCGAACCTCTCACTCCGATGAATGCGTACTGGATATACACCGAGCAGGCTCTGTCAATACCGTTGAAGATTCAGGGACCTGCGGTCTCTCCAAAGTCATTGAGTTCAGGCTGGAATATCATCGGCATATCAGGCAGAACCCCTGTTCCTGCTGCAGATGCTCTCCGGAGTCTTTCTGACTGGACCTATGTTATTGGATTTGACGCTGCAGGACAGCAATATCAGCAGCCGATCATCAGGGGAGGTTCAGGCCAGCATTCTGACCAAACCCCACTGGTACCAGGAGCAGGGTACTGGATCCATCTCTCTGTTCCCGGACAACTCAACCCCTGACAGGGGTAAATCCATTTATTTCTCGGTGCCATTGTACTGAGAGTCTTGTCCATTGGGGATAGACTCGGACGCTGATATCATGTACCTGAAAACCGGAATAATTCTGTTATCACTCATTTTCATTGTCAGCGGTGTGTCTGCAATTCCACCACTGCCGTATGAGTTCTATGGCAACGCCACGATGAATGGAACCCCAATCCCAGCAGGAACTGTTATTTCTGCAAAGATTGGTGAGACCGAAGTTGGGAACATTACGGTTGGAAAGGCCGGAATGTATGGAGGTTCAGAAACTTTTGACAAACGTCTGGTCGTGAATGGTGATGAGAAGCAGATCGGTCAGTATATCACCTTCAGTGCCCTTGGCATTGAGGCAGCTCAGAAGGTAAAACTCTGGGCAGGCGAGTCCCAGCGTCTTGATCTGACCTTTGCTCCAGGAGTGGCAGGAAGTATCGATGCCTCAATAACTCCTTCTCAACAGACTAATACCCCGGATATTCCCACCAAAGAGCCGGCAAAAGAACCGGTAAAAGAACCGACAAAGGCAGCTCCTTTGATTGCTGCACCGATTGTTGCCGGTCTTCTTGCGCTTGTATTGTTTGCGCGACGATCATAACCGGTTCTCTCTTTTTCGCGTATCTTCTTATCTTTCCACTACCTATCTGCCTGTATGCCACAGGTGACCGTATATTCTACTCAGAACTGCCCGTATTGTCGTCTGGCCAAAGCATTTCTCGACCGGTATGGGGTTGAATACCGGAGTGTTGATGTTGGTGTTGATCGCAAGGCAGCGAAAGAGATGGTTGAATTATCAGGCCAGTATGGTGTTCCGGTGATCACTGTTGATGACGAGGTGATAGTGGGGTTTGATTCTAACCGGCTCTCTGCACTCTTTGGCAATGATCCTGAAACATCAGTCTTTGATGTCATCATCATTGGCGCAGGTCCTGCAGGAATGACTGCAGCCCTGTACTGTGCACGTAAAAATCTGAAGACGATCATCATCTCTGAAGATATCGGTGGTCAGGCTCTGGAGAGCTGGAATATTGAAAATTATATGGGATACCGGATGGTCACCGGGGATGAACTGATGTCCCGCTTTGAAGAACAGATACGGCAGACCAATATCCAGATAGAACTTGATCAGATCACTCAGCTTCTGCCGGTATCTGGTGGATATCAGGTAAAAACCACATCCGAAAAACAGTTCACCGGAAAGAGTATCATTCTGGCGCAGGGTAAGCGTCCGCGTCGGCTAGGACTGGATCGAGAGGAAGAGTTTACCGGACGGGGAATCTCGGTCTGTGCTACCTGTGACGGACCTCTCTTTAAAGAGCGGGTAGTCGCTATTGTCGGGGGTGGCAACTCAGCACTGCAGACTGCAATCGAGATGAGTGGCATTGCCACAACCGTTCATCTTATAGTACGGAGTAAGATTCGGGCAGATGCGGTGTATGAAAATCAGATTGCAACCCACCAAAACATCATCATTCATCCTGGCACTGAAGTTGCAGAACTGAAAGGAACCGATCGCCTCAATGCTATCGTGATCAAAGAACGGCTGAGTGACAAGCGTGAAGAACTACAGGTAGACGGACTCTTTACTGAGATTGGCTGGATTCCGAACACCGGGTTCTTGGAAGGATTGCTTGATCTGAATTATCAGAAAGAGATCGAGATAGATATCAACTGCCGTACCAGCGCTCCGGGGATTTTTGCCGCTGGTGATGTCACCGCGGTACTCGGGAAACAGATCATCATCGCTGCCGGCGAGGGAGCAAAAGCAGCATTATCTGCGTTCGATTATCTGATGGTAAACCGGTAACCGTGTGGATGTTCTCGGCAACTCAGTTCAACGCTCCTCTTTTTGAAACAGAACAATCCGGTTCGTATTGGTGCCACTTTCCATGTTTGAAACCCCCCAGATGTTTGCAGTCTTGGTAAAGTCCTGGCTGTTTATCACGATACCAAAGCACGTAAATCCAGCGTTTTTCCCGATGGGAACAATAACCTCATCAAGCATAACCGAGCGGTTTCTCACCTCACCGACCTCAAAAGCAACCCATCCACCAGGTCTTGTGATCCTGAAGAGTTCATGAAAGACTCCCTGCATCACGTCAGCCCAGTCACTGACCTTCCGAAGACGGGTTATCCGTGATGCAATCTCTTCTTCATCAATCCCGTTGAACCAGCATCGGAGCCAGTTGTCAGCAGAATACTGGACAATGTCAAGAAACGGTGGAGAGGTCACCGTCAGACTGACCGAATTATCAGGTATTGCCGGTGTTCTCTGTGCATCCCCGGTCAGAAACAGAAGCCCTTCGCCAGCCTCCCTGAGGTTTCTGCTCTCCTGTTCTGATATCTCTTTCACGAGCATCCGTGTTTTTTTGAGCATGATATCACGGGTGCTCCGGTATGGAGGGTGTTGTCCTCTGGTTTCATTGATCCTGATCTGGCGATCCGGTGAGACTGCCTGATTTGGAGGGAGGGTATATACCGAGAAGAATCCTGGAGAGTGTCCGGTCAACCGGTTTGTTGCTACCATCCGGATCCACTGATCGGTATGATCAAGTATTCCTGCACACTCACGTTCCAGGAGATATCGCCTGAGGGAGATGATCTCAGCTTCTGTTTCCGGGTGATAGAACATCGAGAGATCCCGATCTGCTTTCAGGCCACGTTCATAGGGAATGGAAAGGAGTCTCGCTTTGACTTCGCCGGGGTCCGGGATGAAAAACCGTGGAAAGGTCAGAATTCTGGAGAGTGGATTGATATCATTTGCAATGACATGTCTCCCGAGCAGCCCTGCTTCAAGGGGGGTCGTTCCTCTTCCGGCAAAGGGATCATACACACACTCTCCGGGTTTTGTCAGGAGATTGATGAAAAACCTGGGAAGCTGGGGTTTGAAGCAGGCCCGGTAGGAGATCTCGTGGATCTTTGCAGCCTGTCGCTGTCGCGCAGTCCAATACTCGTTCGTATACCGGATAGTTTCGGATCCGGAAATTGTGACCGTATCCAGAAAGGTTGTTCCCTCACGGAGCGTTCGCTGGCCGGATAATTCATCATCCAGAATAAATGACCGGAGGTAGGCATCGACCTCCGCAGGATCTCGTCTGCTCATCCTACGGTTACTGACCCTCTTTTTTCCGGTATCCTTCGAGTAGGATGGTCATCAGGTTCTTAACCGGTTTGTCGGTATGTTCCTGGATATGGTATTCACAGAAAGGACAGATGGTGATAACTGCATCAGCTCCGGTTGCTTCGATGGCGTTCCTCCGCATTTCTCCGAGTGCAGCAGCTTCTTCCGGCATTCCTGATCTGACACCACCACCTGAGCCACAGCACTGGGCAGGCATCTCCACAAACGATCCCGCTACTCTTCTCAGCAGCTCCCGGGGCTGGTTGCTGATACCCTGGCCGTTCAACAGGTGGCAGGGATCATGATAGGTGAATTTTTCCTCAAGCCGTGCGGGTTTTGGGATCTCCATCCTGGTCAGAATCTCGGTAACATCTTTTACCGTGAATGGGGTCTGATAATCATGCTTCAGGGTGGATCCACATCCGGCGCACATCGTCATCACTGTGGTGATTCCCCGGCTGGTGAACACCCGGATGTTCCGCTCTTTGATCTTATCGATGAATCCGGTCTGACCTGTTCTGATGAGCGGGGATCCACAGCATATCTGATCCTTTGGAATGATGACCCGGATCCCGACACGTTTCATCACCTCCAGCAGGTCAAGGGCACGCTCAGGAAGGCGCCCGTTGAACATGCAACCGACAAAGAATCCTACCTCACCCCTCACCGGGCCGAGGGGTTCGATGACCTCTGGCACCTGGTCAAGGAATGTCTTGTCTGTGGTCTCGACACTTCGCCCGGTACGCTTCACCAGTTCAGCAACTGCCTGGTGCCGTGGCAGGGTTAGTCCGTCACGGTTTGCAATCTCACGCAGTTTCTCGATTGCCTTGCCTGGGATCTCGATCTCCTTTGGACAGACCACCCTGCACCGCTGACAACTGGTGCAGGTAAACAGTCCCTGGGCTATGGCATCTCTGATCCTGGTTTCGGTCTCACGTGGATCCAGGGCAATGCGCATCTGTGCCCGCATTGATGTCGGACCAATGAAATCGGTCACCTTCATGGCCGGACAAACTGAAACACAGGAGAGACATTCGATGCAGTCACGCAATGGTTTGAGCTTTGCTATCTGTGCATGATCCGGGATATCATAACAATCACAAGGGTGAATCCGGGGAATTTTGTTAATTCCAGGAACCAGTTCTACCATCAGATCCTTTATCACCGGCAGATCAAGGGGTTCGATACGCATCCCGTCAGTTGCTTCAGTCATACAGGCAAGGGCAGGTTCACCATTGACTCTGACTGCGCAACTCCCGCACTGGCCTGCACGACAGCTGGATCTAAATGCCAGGGTCGGGTCTTGCAGGTGAACTGCCTGAAGTACATTCAGAATACGTGCCCCTTCATTCACCGACACGGTATATGGTTCAACGTGCGTCTTCTCATCGGTGGTAGGATCAAAGCGTGCGATGGTACCCGTTAATTGGATCATGCGACCTCCTTCTGCTCAATCGAGACACCCTGCTGGGAGATGTGAGTATGACCAAACGGAGACGAGGTATTGTCCCAGGTCTGGGTTATATCAGTCCTGACATGTGCGCCCCGCGACTCCTGTCTGGTAAGGGCAGAGATCACAATCAGACGAGCAGTAGTCAGCATATTTTTCACAATACTGCATTCTGCAAACTCTTCAGGAACCGATGCTCGCATGTGGATCTGTTCAAGCGATTCAAAGGTTGAGAGGGTCTTCTGCAGATCTTCACGGTTCCTGTATATTCCTGCCCCGCTCCACATTG
>NZ_JAJRBM010000084.1 GCF_028679455.1 Methanospirillum sp.
CACAACGAACGATTGCAGTTTTTGGATATTTTTTCCTGAAATGTCTGATCTGGTCAGATATTTCTTCAGGAGATCCCAACCGGCCGGTGAGGATTACATCAGCATCTTGTGAACCCTGTATGTCAGTGCCTTCAGTATCGTCAATCCTGGTGACTAGGTATGATCCCGATAGACTCAGGTGAGTCCGGATACGCTCGTAATCTTCCTGATTATATCCGATACAGACAACATGGAATGGAGATGAGTAGGTTTTCATAGCATGTAAGGTTCAGAATAATCTCTATGTCACCATATAATACTAGTGGATAAATCTGTGTTTAGAACTCAGGCATCAGGGAGTAGATATGAGTAGAGAGTTACGCAAACTCAGATTACTGCATAAAAATCGTACATATTGGTTATTTCATCTTCTGTTTTACCCATATCAGGATATTATAGGCAATGATCCTTTCTTCCTACCAAAGATCTTTCGCGGTTAGGTATAGCAGATTTCCGACAGATCCCCGGGTAGGAGATATGCCGGATCATTCATGCCATTAACCGGTCAACAACTCCTTAAATTACCTATATATGGTTTCATCTGACTCGTTGAGTAGGTATATCTGAAGACTTATCCCACTTATGAACAATGACGAACCTTTTGTACCTCTATATTCACGATACCATGGCAGACTGGGAACCTGCCTATCTTCTTGCTGAACTTGTTTCTGGAAGATTTCTGATGGGCCCTGATCAGCGGTACCAACTTCGTCTCTGTGGGCGGACCCGGGATCCGATCACTTCCATGGGAGGAATCCATCTGGTTCCCGATATGACGATGGATGATATCGAGGCTGGTCCTGGCAGACTGCTCATCCTCCCGGGAGGAACGACCTGGCTTGATCCGGTACAGGGCCCGGTGCTTGCAACAGTCAGAGAGATTTTAAAGACCGAAATGGTGGTCGGTGCCATATGCGGGGCGACCATGGGGCTCGCCAATGCCGGAATGCTCAATAACCGCCCCCACACAAGTAATGATCTCGTTGCTCTGAAGCAGTTCTGCCCCGGATATGCCGGTGATGCATATTATGTCTCCAAACCTGCAGTCACTGATGGCAATCTCATCACCGCTAGCGGACTTTCGGCTGTGGATTTTACCTATGAGGTGATGAAAAAACTGGGTGTCATGCGGGAGACAACCCTTGAGGCATGGTATCATCTGTACCTAACCAAAAAACCAGAATATTTTTACCAGATTATGGAATCGATGGGAAATGGGAGATAAGCGGGAACATATTACTGCTCTCAGTTCAGGTGGCCGACCTGAATAAAGAATTCTGCAATGATAATCTGATTATTCAGAAAAAAGAGAATAATATTATCTTTTTTTATGTATGTGCATCAGGGGATACCTGGAAATCAGATCCCCCCAGTGCTTCTGCCATTACCTTCGCCAGTTCCTGAATCTGCTCTTCTGGTGATGAGAACTACTGCCATTGCAGTAGTTTTACTATGAGAGATGCTCAGAGAGATGTCATACTGGTTGCCGGGATTCATTGGTCCATCGGAATGAATGGTGACATACGGGACTCCGGACTGGTATTTTAGTATCTCTATCTCCCGGTACTCAACTGGTTCTTCTCCTACACAAGAGAGTGCTTTCACAACCGCTTCCTTGGCACAGAATCGTGCTGCAAGATGGGGGCAGGGTGATGAAATGAGTAACAGTATTCAAGTTCAGAACTGGTTAAGACTCGTTGGAGAAAGGCAGCATCGTTATCTCTATCAAGGCAGAACCGGTCTATCTCTTCTACATCACATCCGATCCCGGTAGTCTGCGAACTCATGGTCTTCATCTTCGGTCTCCTTTTTCTGTCGTCCGGATGATTACATCCCAGATCTCCTTATCTCCAAACCTCCAGATATCCTAATCCCTGACATTCATATCACGTAATCGAAGAACATCACAATGTTCTTTTATTTCCTGGGTATCGGTAACCCCTGCTGCCTGAGAAACGTAAGTTTATCCCAGTACCCGCGTTGAAAGATGATTTTTGAATCAACGATGTGGAAGAACCCACACCCCCGGAGACCAAGAGGATCACGCCACTCCATAATGGCCCATTCTCCGTCTTCAAACATGTTTTCAACAATACAGGTCATTTTAGCATGAGCAAAACTATCAATGAACATGTTCCGGATGGATTCACGCCCCTGAATTGGCTCTTCTGCTACCTGATGGTTAATCGCATTATCGCTATATAATTGAGCCAGTGTATTGGCATCTGCATTGTTAAAGGCTTCAACAAATTTTTGGAGAACTTCTTTTGGTCGCATCATCTGATTCAATACACATGTTACGACATCAGGTATAAGAGAGCATCATTTTATTGTACCAGTATACCGACTGAGAGGACGAGCCAGATCTTACAGATCCAGTTCTTTCAAATCTCTGCCCTTTGTTTCGGGAAATACCCAGATCCAGATACCTGCTGCTATCGCAAATAAGGCACCAATCACAATTCCGGTTCCCAAATCCGCAAATTGTCCGATATATACCACAAGAATTGGCGTAACCAACTGTATTCCTCTAGCCAGGTTAAAAGCGGTACCACTGGCCATGTTCCTTATCGCTGTAGGAAATAACTCCGAGAAAATCGGGCCATATCCACCAAAAAAACCAGTTCCAAACCCGACTAATACCAGGGATCCCAAAATTATAATCGGATTTGCTTCAAAAAGATTCCATAACAGAGTTATCATAACAAGACCAAGTGCCATGATACCAGTATAGATACTGAACGTTATCCTGCGTCCGATATGGTCCGTAATATAACCAAATGAAAAATAACCAATTATTCCTCCGATCTGTGCAATAATCATCCAGGTTGTTGATTTACTCAAAGATAAGGATCGATCCAGATACAAATATTCAGGCAACCAGGAATAGCAGAACCAGTATGCTGACATTCCCAGAATTGCGAGTACGAGAGAATAAAGGAACATATATCGATATTTTCGAGAGAGAAGGAGTTTAAATCCATAAGAGGTATTACGGGGTTTTAGATTCCCATATTCCGGGTTACCCATACTCTTTTCTTTCCAGAGATCTGATTCAGGAAGATTTTTTCGTATAAAAAGCACCAGAAGCGCTGGAAGTGCTGACAGTATGAAACATAATCTCCATCCAATTATTGGTGAGAGAAAGCCTCCTACGAAAGATGCAAGAAGGATTCCAAACGGAGCTCCGGTCTGCATAATAGCTCCAAATCTCCCTCTGCTACAGGGAGGGAAGATCTCACAGACAAAGGTCTGACCGGCAGCCCATTCTCCGCCAATCCCAAGACCAGTGATTATTCTGAAGAGGAGCAGAGTTTCCAGACTATTTGCAAATCCGCATAACAACGTTCCTG
>NZ_JAJRBM010000085.1 GCF_028679455.1 Methanospirillum sp.
AGGAGATACCATTGAACTGACACTTGATCTGAGTTTCAGCGGAACCATGATAAGCGGCAAATACGGTGCACAGACAACGGAACCAGGGACTGAAGCCTGGTACCTTGCAACAGAGGACTTCGCGGGATCAGATACCGAACTTGGAGAGATCAGTACATCCGAATATACCGGAGTTGGTGCAGGGCAGGATATCCCTCCGATCATGTTGAGAAACGTCACCAAGTCCTATGACATAGAGATCCCGGAGTCAGCAATGAAAGGGACATATGACATCTTTGCATACATCAACGGAACTAAATACAAGACAAATCCCCTGACTGTAACCGTAATCTGATCAAGTCCAGATACAATACCTCTTTTTCAAGAAAACCTGGCATTAAAAGGGCAGATAAATGATCTGATCCTGGGCAGGACAAGGTTCCGAAGATCTTTTCGTCAGAGTACTGCCAGGATATGCACCGCACACTCAGTGCATGTCATCGTATAATGCAACCTTTCCGAAATATCTCGGAAATTTGCCTTAAAAATGAAGTGCATCATGAGTTAATGTTTTACAAGATACGATAATCAAAAGACATAACTCCAACCCATGAGTATAGATCACGTATATGTCGAGCAGGACCCTTCATGTCGATCCATTTGAGATAATTCAATCGATTGATGAGCCTCTTTTCGTTCTTAATGAAAAACATGCGGTTGTTTTTGGTAACCGGGCTTTTGATCAGACATTCGGAGTAAACCGAGCAGAAATTGAAGGAAGATCTGTATACGAGATCGGAAAAGGGCTCTTTAATATTTCACTGTTCCGGGAAAAACTGGATAGTATAAAGACCTCCGGAACCGAAGTCAAGCATTTTGAGATTGAAATTACCCTGTCACAGGGAAAACGGAACTTTGTCATCAATGCCGGAGTCATGAGACGGTACGGATCATCTTCCGAGGATCAGATCCTCATCAGGTTCGAGGATATCAGCGACCAGCTCGCTGCAGAACGAGCCATCCGTGATAAGAACCAGGCAATTCTTGAATTATCAACACCGATAACAAAAATCTGGGATGAAATTCTGGTCCTGCCGATGATCGGGACACTTGATTCTGAACGTGCAAACAAGATGATGGAACAGCTGCTGGATGCTATCAGCCGTGAACATGCACGTTCCGTAATCATGGACGGAACTGGAATTTCACGAATCGACGAACTGGTGGCGACCCATATCATAAAAGCGACAAGCGCGGTCAAATTACTTGGATCTCAGGTCATCATGACCGGCGTTAAGCCTGAGGTTGCCATGATGATGGTGAAACTCGGTATCGACCTGAAGGATATCGTAACACGCGCAACCCTGCAGGAAGGAGTACAGTATGCCCTTGATTCACGCGGGTATATGGTTGTAAGCAAATCCAGTATCATGTCAGAGGAACAAACGTTCCAGACCGCTCCACCGAGACAGAACGGGCAGGGACAAAAACCCACGATCCGCATCGTTAACCCGTACCGGGAACCCTGATCTCTGAATAACCTTAATATTTCCCATCACTCTTTTTTCGGTCCAGCCAAACATTCATATCAGGCAGGGGAGACTCTTTGCCATGGATATCGACAGGGAGGATATCGCAAAGAGATCCCTTTCCCTGCACCTGGAACACCATGGCAAACTGTCAGTCAGATCCAGGGTACCACTGCAGACCAGGGAGGATTTATCGCTTGCATATACCCCGGGTGTGGCACATGTAAGCAGATATATCGCTGATGATGAAAACCGGGTATTCTCCTGCACATTAAAACACAATACCATTGCAATCGTAACAGACGGGACGGCGGTCCTCGGTCTTGGCAATATCGGCCCTTATGCTGCAATTCCGGTAATGGAAGGCAAAGCCATCCTCTTCAAGGAGTTCGCAGATATCGATGCATTTCCGCTCTGCATCGCCGGGGACCATGAAGACCTGATCAGCCATATCCGGAGCATTGCCCCGGTATTCGGGGGAATAAACCTGGAAGATATCGCGGCACCCCACTGTTTCGAGATAGAAGAAGAACTTCAGAATCTCGGGATTCCGGTGATGCATGACGACCAGCATGGTGCCGCGATCGTTGTCATGGCAGCACTCATCAATGCATGCAAAGTTACCGGGAGGAGATATGAAGACCTGACGGTGGTCGTATCTGGAGCAGGAGCGGCAGGATACGCAATCTGCCGTCTTCTTAAATGCATTGGTTACGAAGCGGGTTTATGCAAAGCGGTCAGGGAACTCATCGTATGTGACCGTGAAGGGATCATCTACCGGGGAAGGCCTGGACTGTATCACAATATCTATAAGTATCTCCTCGGCGATGAGACGAACTCCGTTCACCGGACCGGGACCCTTGCCGATGCCCTGGCCGGAGCAGATGTATTCATTGGTGTATCTGCAGGTAACCTCGTCAGTCCGGACATGATCCGCCAGATGAATAAAAATCCGGTGGTTTTTGCCCTGGCAAATCCCATTCCCGAGATCATGCCGGACCTGGCAGCAGCAGCCGGTGCTGCAGTAGTGGGAACAGGGAGATCTGATTTTCAAAACCAGGTGAACAATGTTCTCGTATTCCCCGGCATATTCAGGGGAGCACTCGATGCCGGTGCAACCAGGATCACCGAAGAGATGAAGATCGCAGCAGCCTGCGCAATAGCAGAGTACGTCAAAGATCCAACCTGCGAGAAGATCCTTCCTGATCCCCTGGACCGGGGAGTGGCAAGGGCCGTCGCTGATGCCGTGGGAGAGACTGCCCGCAGATGTGGATGCATCAGA
>NZ_JAJRBM010000086.1 GCF_028679455.1 Methanospirillum sp.
TCAAGGCTTTTAGCCACCTCAAGTCCTCCCATCAGACATGCATCAAACCCGATCAGATCTGTCCGGGTTCCGGTAGCTTCCAGTACATCGGTGATGTCTGATATCGAGAGATGGTTATCAGTGTTCTCATCAAATCCGAATCCCTGATAGCCGTCTCCATGATTCCAGAAGATCAGGTAGGTGGTATCACCGCGATAATGTTCCCTGGCATCAGTAAGAAAGGTCGTCAACCCTTCCTTACTTCCCATGTCCATGGCAGGATCGTGGAATTCACCAATCTCTTCGTCCCCGAAGACCCCGTTTTTTGCATCTGCCTTCAGATCCTCGATCGAGGCGATCGTCATCCCCTTCCATCCTTCTTTTGCTGCCCCTCCATAAGCTACGACGATGTTCAGATTATCCGGACTGGTCTCCCCATATCCCGATATCATGTCCATCAGGTCGGATGTTCCGTCATCGCCTTCAGAATGGCCGTTCCCACTCTCCAGGTCACTGCCCACCACGTACATAAGCACCAATGCGGTGGCCTGGTGTGGTGTCTGGTTTGTATCATCCGCAGATGGTGCAGTAGCCGTAACCGGCGTAAATATGCCAAGGAGCAGACAAATGCATATCCCCAGTGCTATCAGGATACCCGGATAACGAAACCACCTGTTGTTCATTGAATCTCTATCTCCGTCTCTTTAGAAGATAAATCAAACGACGGCGGTATGGCTCAAAAATACGAAAAGTATAGGTGAGCAGGTATGACATGGGTACCGATGAATACCGATATCCCCTGGGACCAATCACGAATGGAGTTCAAACCGGTTTGCATGACTGTTTCTCACTCCGGTGGCATGCAGTTTACGGCAGAAACGTCAGGTGGGCTGCAAATCCCTATCGATGCTCACCTGCACCTGGGTGGAGGAGGGAAGATTCCCAATCCGATTGACTATCTCATCGCCTCTCTCGGGGGATGTGTGGGGATCAAAATTTTACTCTCTCTCCAAGACCAGGAGATCGTCCCTGATCACCTGACGATAAGGATTCAGGCTGAACGGAAACAGGATCTCCCTGCTATCTTTGAGCATGTTCATCTGGTCATCACCCTCTCCTGCAATGTGGATGATGTGATGATTGACCAGATCATCACCCGGACGCTCTCCCATCTCTGTCCGATTGCGGCGATGTTTGCAGGTGTCGGATCAGTCACCTTTGAGCACCGGGTTATCAGGGGCTGATAAATCCCCTCTAAATCATGCATCTCGTCCGATGATCATCACGGTCACGTCATCGCCGGGAACACTACTTCCTGCATGATCAAACACAATCCTGGTGACGGTCTCCGCGATAGCATCAGACCCGGGAGGCAGGGAGCAGCTGAACTCCTTCAGAACCGCGTCAGTTCCGAGCATCACTCCACTCTCGTTCTCGCATTCAGTGACCCCGTCGGTGTACAGAACCAGATAGTCACCAGGCTTTAATACAAATGTATCCTGCCGGTAGCTGTACTCTTCCCAGGAACCTAGCGGGATATCAGAGTTCATGGGGATTATCTCTGCTGTTTCTTTGTTGAAGATGAATGGTGGATTATGACCTGCATTTGCATATGACACGGTTCCGGTTTCTGTGTTCATTACTCCGGCAAGCAGGGTAACAAATAGAGTGTCATTACTGCTTCTGATAAGCCCCTGGTTGACCTGCGAAAGGATCTCAGCCGGCTGTTCAGAGTACATCAGTGCATTGCGTATCAGCGTCAGGGAAGAAGCCATCACAAATGCAGCGGAGATTCCCTTTCCAGCAACATCCCCGATACAGAAGAATAACCGGTTCGGTGCTATCTCCCTGATATCATAAAAATCTCCGCCGACCTCATGCATCGGGATGAGCCGGGCTGCAATGGTGAGATTTTTCATCGCTGGAATTGTGGCAGGCAGATATCCCTGTTGAATCTCACGTGCTGCAAGGACCTGTCCTTCAAGACGGGATGCCGTACTGGTTCGCTCCCGTTCCCTGGAAACGTTATGCATCAATAGGGTAAACAGAGCCATTCCTACTCCTATCACCAGAATTTCGATAGATACGACGTTGAATATCAGGATGCGGGGCTGAGTGATCCCGGGTGTAAGTATCAGCGCAATCACACTGTCAGCCCCGGTAAGCACCAGGCCAAGCAGACCTGCCTGCCAGACTCCGATAAGTCTGCGCTTGTTCAGGAGATATGCAATCCCGCATACTATCCCATCCATCAGTTCGGTTGTGATGGTAGCGAGTGGCACCGGACCACTTCCCATAGCCTGTAGTATGAGTCCAACTCCTGCGGCACCCACCCCTCCTACGGGACCGGCGAGGAGTCCTGCCATATTCGGCCCGATCCGGCAGGTACTTAAGTAATCAGTTGCTGTTCCGCTCCCTGCAAAATAACCGAATGCATAAAAAGCGCCAAAAATCAGGGATATGCTGGCCAGGTACTGCCATGACCGCTCTCTGCTGAAAAAATGGAGCGCCCACTTTGTCCGTGTCAGCAGGTATGCTGCAAAGCAGACGGTTGCCATTTTTTCGAGCAGATCCCCTATCACATAGGTCTCAACAAACATCCAGATCAGTCCCGGGTTCCGCTCGTACTATTGCATGAATCTCCCGTAAGAAAAAGAGGCTGTATCCGGTATGGGACCAGTATCCGTGATTAAATATCATAGATTTAATCCTATAAGGAACTCCAATTTCATCGTATATCCAGGTAGTAATAAGTTTGCATCTTTTGGTTCAACCTTCACCATGGTGGTCTTACCCCTTTCCATGGGTGATAGAGTTATCGAGCAGATGGAAGAAGACCTTTTCAGGTATGGGATCTGCCAGTTTTAAAAAATTCTCGTGATTTCAAGGAATTCCAACTCGTCATCAACATAGAGTGCTGATTGATGGTATGTATCTGGGAAATAAAGTTAGGATATTATTCATGCTCATATCTCTTTTGATCTTCTATCTCTTCCCAGACTGACCGTGAAATTTTTTATAACTATTGAGATAAACGGTGGAGATCCAAGATTATTGAATTCATTTTTTTGTAAGATATAATCAGGATCTCCACTAACTTCCACGAGAAGACGAATGACCCCTCTTCAATATCAATGAGCGTAGGTATTGTAGATGTACTACACATTAATTGCAGTGATGTATCTTTATATTTTTACTATCTGGCAATGCTTATACATCCAAAAATTCCTGAAAAAGGAGAGATGCGATTATCTCCCTTTCCTGAATTTGCCCGCTGGCACCATAATCTCAAACCTCACCCCCTTCCTTTCCACTCCACATTCCTGGATAAAGAGTCCGGTAATCGAGAGGATTTCTCGTATGAAAAACAGTCCAAATCCGGTATGGTTGCCGTATCCGTCCTCAAACACCCGGTCTTTCATTTCTGTTGGTATTCCAATTCCATCGTCACAATATCTTACTGTTAATCCTTCTCCGGTCTCTTCAACACTGAAACAGATCTTCGTTACATGAACACCATGTCGGATCGAATTTTCAATGATGTTTGTAAATACTTTCTTCAGCAATGGATCGGCATAAATCAACCAATCGTTACTATTTACTTCAATTGATATGATTCCAATATTATTCTCCGAAATAGCGGATACAAATAGTTCCTTAATATTTTGCCAATGGGGGGTTCCTTTACCTATTTCCTGGTAATATCGCGTAAATTCAATATGCCCCTCAATAATTTTAGTGACCTGCTGTTGTTTTTCCAGGTATTTTAGTAAATTTGGATCATTTGTTAGTTCCCGGGAGAGATCCTGAAGTGCATAAAGTGCAGTCACTTTATTGAGAATATCATGGCGGGTAATATTTGTCATCAGGTTCAATTTCTTATTTGATTGTTCAAGTGCAGATTTAGCCATTTTCTCTTCTGTAATATCAATACATACCGCTCGAAAGCCGGCAAATTTATAATCCCGAAAAATTGGAGAAAGATATGTCTTTATCGGGAAGGTGTGTCCATCCTTATTCTGAGCGGTATATTCGTGTGGATGAGGACTTTCTCCATTGAATTCTACTTTATTATGTAAAAGAATTTTTTCCCGGTCAGAGAATATTACGAGATTCAAAACGGACACCGAATTTTTCAAATCTTCAGCATCATACCCAAATTTTTCAGTCCCTGCTTTATTAATGAACGTCAGATTCAGGTTCTCATCCATCTCCAGAATAGTTTTTGGCAAAGAATCTACCAATTCGCGATACCGGTTCTTACTCTGATCGAGAATTAGTTTCAGATTCTGTTGTTCAGTGATATCACGTAAAAAGTTCAGCGTAGCCGGGCTGCCATTCCATTCGGTTATCACCGCATCCACTTCGAACCAGTGAGCAGATCCCTGAGTGTCTATCATTCTGAATGGATATCGGTCAAATTTTTCACCGTTTGTGATTCTATGATAGAATCGTTCCCGCATAAATTCCTGATCTTCAGGGTGGGTAAAATCAAATACTGATCGGGTAAGTATTTCATATGGCAGCAGTCCTGCGTTTTGGAATAAATCAATGAATTTTAGATTGTGAAATACCACCATTTCCTGTTGTAATACACAAATTCCTTCCAGGGCATTATCAACCAGTAATCTATATTTCTTTTCAGAGATTTCCAGGGCAATCTCTGCTTCCCGACGCTCAACATGCTTTTGTATCATATTCTTCAGTTCTACGAACTGAGCATGTACATCTCCTCCTTTCTGGAGATATGAGTCAGCACCGTTATTCAGGGCTTTAATGACAAGTTCCTCGCGGCCTCGCCCGGTAAAAAGGATAAATGGGATCGCTTCATAGCGTTCACGAATTGTCTTTAGTAATTCGATCCCATCCATACGAGGCATTTCATAATCGGATATTATTACATCATATGGTCTATGTTCAAGCATCGCGATAGCCTGATGACCTGACAAAGCGATATCAACTGAAATATTTCCCAAACGTTCAAGAAATAATTTTCCTATTTCAAGTAATTGCGCATCATCATCAACGTATAATGCAGTAATCATAATCCGGCGCCCATGTTACCGAGTAAAAAATTCAAAAACATAAAAAACCGGGTATCCAACTCTTTGTTCATCAGGATATACCCTGAAGCAGTTGGTTAATATCAATCCAGATTATCAGTTCTGTCTTCGCTTTTTCCTGCATGCCAACAGAACGTTTGATAATTCCTATAATCGTGTTATTCTCTTTGATACCAGATGCAGAAGTATAATCTACCTGCTGATTATCAAATGTAGAAACAGAAGTAACATCATCAACCAGAATACCCATTTTTTGCTGATAAAGATTACTATCAAGTACAATAATTCGTGAGGAGTCAACTGATTCCTGACATTTTTCGGTAATATTAAGACGATGCTTCAGATCCACAATAGTAGTAATTTCTCCACGTAGATCAATGATACCTCTCATATAATCCGGTGTATTAGGAAGAGGAGTAATTGAAGTATATTCCATAACTTCTTTCACTTCAAACAAATCTATCGCGAAGGGTTCATTTCCGAGTAAAAATTCAACAACCTGAATTGATGTTTTGTCCCTTCTTAAGGAAGTATTACTAGAATTACATCCACTTTGCGTTGCATTTACATCAGGTGACATGAGAACCAATCCTTTAATTTATCTTATATTTCTTATTGGCATCCATCACTTCAAGAGCGACATCGTTTACCATCTGTGCCATCTTGTGTATTTCATCCATTGCGGCAGCAGATTCTTCAGATGCTGAGGCAGCATCACAGGCCTCTTTAGCAGTTTCCTGTACAAGATTAGCGATATCAGTAACGCTTGCCGTTATCTCTTCGGTTGTTGCTGCCTGTTCCTGCGTTGCAGCGGCAACTTCTGAAGCACTCTTCGTTATCTCCTCAATAGATGAAGCAATACTCGCGAATGTTTTCACGGTCTCGCCCACCACTTTTTCACCGAGTTGTACTGTTTTTTTGGTATCTTCCATTGCCGTTGATGCATTTTGTGTGCTTGTTTTCAGGGTATTAATCATACCTTCAATCTGCTCGGCTGAGTTTTTAGACTCTTGAGCCAGAGATTTAACCTCGGCGGCAACTACTGCAAATCCTCGTCCCGCTTCCCCTGCACGTGCAGCTTCAATTGCTGCATTGAGAGCGAGTAAATTTGTCTGGTTTGCTATTTCCCGGATAAGAACAACAATTTTGGAGATCTTTACCATCTGTGCTTCAACATCGGTAACAATTCCAAACACTTTATCAGTTGATAGAGAAATATCGCTCATGCTTTGTTCTGCCTGTTCAGCGAGTTTAACCCCCTTATTTGAGAGATTGTTTGTCTCCTGAGATAGCGTTGATATCGTACCCATACTCGAGGTTATTTCCTCCACCGCAGCACTCATATCCTGCATAACACGGGAAATCTGTTCAACTCCGTTAGAGGATTTATCTGCATGCTGAGAAACACTGCCCAGATTATTAGCAATCTGGGCAATTGCTTTTGAGGCGTCCTGAACACTCGTCCCTGTCTCGCTTGAGGCAGATATGAGTTTCTGCATTCCGGTATTCACATCTCCAATATTTTCCTGGAGATTCTTTATAATATGACGAACGGCATTCTGAAATATACCCAATTGTTCGTAGATTTTTTGAGTATATTCATCAGGTGAACTTAATTCATACCGTATGGTCAGATTGCGTTCATCCCCTATCTTCTGGTACGCCCGGGCGAGTTCCTGTATCTCATGCTCTATATATCTCCATATTTTTTCTGTTTTAACCTGGTTCTCTTGAATTAGTTGTAAATTTTCCCGTTCTGAAGTCATATCCCGATAGATTGCGAGAAATTTCTCTATCTCACCGTTTTTGTCCAGTAATGGGATGACATGACGTTCTACAGTTTTGTTCCCTGAAGGAAAATGAAATACTGCTTCACCCTGAATTGAACGTCTGGTTCTTTTTACGTCTTCAAACCCCCCGCCCGATGAGGATATTACCATAAAGTCCTGAACTCTCATTGAGAGAGTGTGGGTACGATCATATCCGGTTAGATCCAACAAAGGTTTATTGACATCTTCAACATGCAGATCAGGGCTCCAAAGTATGGTTGGATATGGGCTTTGTTGAAATAATGCGTTCGCTAGTCTTTGTATTTTTTCTAAATCTTCACTCATTTCAATAACCTTCCAGAGCAATAATGCCTATTGTGGGGCATAACTTATAAAATTATGTTATTGTGCATATCAGATTAGACCTAATATTAGGCAACAAAATAATATATACTGACGAAAATTCATCGGATAGGGTTAGATGATTAATAATGAACTTGAACTTGACCGTCTGAATAAAATTTTAAAAGAACATCCAAAAGGTTTAACCATCGCAGAAATATCAAAACAATTACCTCTCAACCGTATTTCTACCTCTAAATATCTCAATATCCTGCTAGGGGCAGGTATGGCAGAAATGAGAATTTATGGGCCGTCAAAAGTATTTTATCCTGCACAACGGGTTCCAATTTCATCAATTTTAAATTTTTCCACCTCTCTTCTTCTGGTAATGAATGATAATTTATCGATCATTGATGCAAATAATACTCTCCTGAATCTTTTTTCTCTCGAAAAAATTGATCTTCTTGGTCATAGGATCGATTACTCTCCCCTCGGGAGTTTTATTGATCCTGATCTCTTATCTCTTATTAAAAAAGCTCTGAATTCAACTGAGAATAGTATAGACGTTAGTTGGATGATAAGGGGGGAAGAGAAGTATTTATCGGTAAAGATCACCCCAACTGTATTTGAAGACGGGAGTTGCGGTGTAACTCTGATCGCTGATGACGTGACAGAACTTACGCGATATCGCAAAAATCTTGAAAAATTGGTTGATGAACGTTCAAGAGAGTTGAATTTAATTAATGAA
>NZ_JAJRBM010000087.1 GCF_028679455.1 Methanospirillum sp.
ATTCCAGAAGTCAACATCACAGGCTTTGAGGGTACTACCACATCGGGGACAGGTTGAGCCTTCCTGACTCCCGACCGATACATAATCGCACCCATCACAGGCAGCGATATGATAGATGACTTTACCACTGGATGGGGGCTCATCTACCCCATGGAGGAGATGCATCAGGACTGTTTTCCCTGCCCCGCTCCGGCCGATGATCCCGAGAATCTCTCCTTCTGAAAGGGTGAACGATAAATTTTTGATAACCGTCTTTCCATCAAATGTCTTCGAGAGGTTCTCAACTGTGATCAGGGGTCTCATAATGCACTCACCGTTCTGATGTACTGGTATGATCTATAGAGTAATACTATTATTTCTTGCAATTTTACCTTCACAAACGTGAATCCAATCTCATGATGTATGCCGGAATATCCCATCAGATCAGCGGACGGATGATCTCAAGGACTTCCCTGACATCATGAATCCGGTGTTTTACTGCTGCTATCAGTTCATCATGCTTTTGTGTATGGAGTGAACATTGTTGTTCAGTGAGTACTGCAATATCTGCAGAACGCATTGCCAGCAGATCATTGATAGAATCACCAACCATGACAACAGTATCATATTCACTCTTCAGATCCCTGACAATTCTCTCTTTCATGGTGGGGGTTGCTACCCCGAATACACGATCACGGGGTATCCCCAGATAGTCAGCCATCCGTTCAAGCTTTGCTTCGCGATCACCAGATGCAATAAAGGTTGCAATACCCATCCGGTGAATCTCACGAATCGTCTCTTTTGCCCCGGGAAACGGGGTCCCTCCAGCAGTAACGGTGAACTCGATTCGGCCTTGGCCGATGTGTACGATCACCCCGCTGTTGAGAGCAACAATGGCCTCCTGTTTGATCTTTGACCAGATGATCCGCATACATTGCTGCATGTCTCCCATGCAGGCTGATTTATCCGTCATCAGGATCTGACCAATCTCATCGGCATCTATCACCCGGCGGGTACAGGAGATCCCAAACCCAATCTTGTTCTCTCTCAGAAAATCTGATAACAGGTGATCTTCAGGAGTATCCATGATACCCCGTGAATGGGCATGAATTACACAGAGAACCCGATCAGGATCTTCGAAGGTGAGCATGGTAGTTTCCACATCAGGAAACAGCTGACCTGAGATCACATCCTTAACAATCCGGTAGGTGTGAAGGAGGGTACCGGCGCTGTCAAAGACGACCGCGATGGACATACTAGAGAGATCATCCTCTACAGGATTAATACCGATCCTGTTCATTCAATCAGGACGAGGGATCTGATCAGACATCTTCTATGAAGTATGAGTTCAAGATCATACTATGACCCTCGAGGAGACTGCGACCCGAATCAAAAGGATGGAGATCCGGGGGGCCGGGCGGATTGCCCGTGCTGCCGCAAAAGCACTGCTCGACTATTCTGAATCAATCAATGATTTGGATCAGAAATCATATATCGACCGTATGCTCAGGGCATCTGATCTCCTGGCTGGTGTCCGGCCTACTGCGGTTTCTCTTCCCAATGCGGTCAATATCATCTCCAAACCCCTGCTCAAAGCAGAAACCCTGCAGGATGCAAAAGAAGGCCTAGAAGATCGGGCACGGGCATTCATTACCCACTCAGAACATGCAGTCACCAGAATAGGAGAGATCGGAGCACGTCACATAAGGGATGGCGACGTGGTGATGACACACTGTAACTCAGAAGCAGCTCTGCAGTGTATTGTAACCGCTCATCATCAGGGGATGGATATCGAGGTGTACGCTACCGAGGTCAGACCACGCAACCAGGGGCATATCACAATCAAAACCCTCTCCGATGCCGGAATAAGGACGAATTTTATCGTCGACTCAGCAGCCAGGTATTTTATGAAAGAGGTTGATATCTGCATTACCGGGGCTGATGCAATCACGGTGAATGGAGCGGTTATCAATAAGATAGGAACTTCCCAGATCGCCCTTGCTGCAAAAGAAGCACGGGTAAACTTCCTGGTTGCGGCAGAAACCTACAAGTTTGCACCCCGGACGATACTCGGAGAACGGATCCTCATCGAAGAACGCCCTGCCGATGAGGTATTACCTGACGCGATTCTTACTACACTTCCCCATGTCACCGTCAGAAACCCCACCTTTGACATTACCCCTTCAGAATATGTGGATCTGATCATCACTGAGCAGGGAGCAATCCCTCCTGAGATGGCATACACAATCATTAAAGAACATCTTCAATGGGATATGGACAATCTCTGTACCGATTATCCCTATTGTGAAGAGGAATAACCCATGAAAGATGCAGTTGCAACATATTACTTCCGCCCGAAAGAGGGCATTACCCCGGAGTGGGCTGCCCAGGCGATCGCTGAGGAACAGACTACCGGAACCTGGACCGATATCTCAACCCGTGAAGAGTATGTGCATTATCTGGACGGGCAGGTTGAGAACCTGGTTCAGTCAGGAACCGGTTATCAGGTCTCGATCCGGTACCCAACAGAAATATTTGAGATTGGGAATATCCCCCAGTATCTTTCGGTCTTTGCCGGAAACCTCTTCGGACTCTCCCGCATCGCCGCGGTCCGGTTGCTTGATGTAGAATTTCCCAAAGAGCTCATCCCATACAAAGGACCAAAATTCGGAATTGAAGGGGTCAGAAAATTAGTCGGAACAACCGATCGCCCTCACGTTGGTACTATCATCAAGCCAAAGGTTGGTCTGAATCCTGAGGATACTGCATCAGTTGCCTATGAAGCTGCCATCGGAGGGGTCGACCTTATCAAGGATGATGAGACCCTCACTGATCAGAAATTCTGCCCGCTCGCCAAACGGCTTCCTTTAGTGATGGAGAAACTGGATCAGGTGAAGTCACAGACCGGAAGAACAGTCCTGTATGCGGTGAACATCTCAACTGCCGGGGATAAGATCCTTGAGCGTGCTGAGCAGGCCAAAGAGATGGGAGCGAACATGCTGATGATCGATGTGATCGTTTGCGGATTTGATGCCATCCGGGTTGTTGCTGAGGACCCATCGATAAACCTGCCACTGCACATCCACCGCACCATGCACGCTGCCATAACCCGGAACCGGGAGCATGGAATTGCAATGCGCCCATTTTGCAGACTTGTCAGAATGCTCGGCGGGGATCAGCTTCATACGGGAACCGTGTCTGGAAAGATGGAGCATGACATGCAGGAGTTGATCGGCGACAACAGAACCCTGACTCACCCCTGGCATGCCTTAAAAAGTGTCTTTCCGGTTGCAAGCGGTGGACTTCATCCAGGTGGAGTGGCTGATGAGATCAAAACTCTCGGGAGTGACCTGATCCTACAGGCTGGAGGTGGTATTCACGGACACCCGGACGGAACCCGAGCCGGTGCTACTGCCATGCGACAAGCAGTTGATGCCGCCATGGAAGAGATTCCACTTGTAACGTATGCAGAAGATCACCCGGAACTAAAACGGGCATTAGAAAAGTGGAGTAAGACCTAATACATACAGGAGTTTTCAATATGGATCTGCCTTTTGTTAAACTACACGGGAACGGTAACGATTTTGTTCTGATCGATGAATGGGACGGCATAAAGGTTCCTGATGAGATGAAAGGTGAATTCGCTGCGGTGTATTGCGACCGTCGCATGGGTATCGGGGGAGACGGGATCCTCTTCCTTGGGAAGACACCGGATGGAAAAGCAGCAATGCGGCTATTTCAACCTGATGAAAGCGAAGCAGAGATGTGTGGGAACGGGATACGCTGCCTGGCACGGTACGCCTTTGATATGGGGTACTTAGCAGAAAAAGGAACGATTCAGACACTTGCAGGGGCGGTTGATGTTGCCTGTGAGTATGATGAGGATGGTGACTTCCTGGCAGAAGTCACGATGACAGAACCCGGATTTGATGCACCCTCCATCCCGGCAAAAGGGAGCGGGGATTTTCACGAGATCATCAATGGCTACGAAGTCTATGCGGTAAATACGGGTGTCCCGCATGCGGTGATCTTTGTAAAGGATATAGACTCACTTGACGTCTGTCAGCTGGCGCCTGCCATCAGGAACAGTCAGTTCTTCCCAAAAGGCACCAATGTGAACTTTGTTGAGGTCATTGATCAGAAGAACATCAGGATCCGGACCTTTGAACGCGGGGTTGAGTGGGAGACCCTTTCCTGTGGAACCGGGGCCACTGCCTCTGCAGCTATAGCACACCGGCTTGGGAAGACTGGTCCGGTTGTTGAGGTCGAGACACAAGGCGGACCCTTAACCATCACCCTTACGAATGGCGCCACCATGAAAGGACCGGCAGACGTTGTCTTCACCGGCATGTTGATCATTTAAAGAACCCTTTCTCCTTTTTTGTAGAACCATACTCCGATCTTTGCGATGAAGAGTGCTATCAGCAGAACACCCCCGATCATACCCAGAGCAGAAATAACCCGGACCAGAGGAAGGGGATCATCCATCACAACTCCTGCCCCGTTAGTGGTAATGATGCTTATCCCGCTGGTGAGTGCCTGTGCGAGATCAGGCTTTGTGAGTGCTGAAGCAGGGTACAGACCGGTGAGCAGGTATATCCCAAGGCCAAGAATAGTTCCAAGGAGCAGGCAGAGAGCAGCGGCTGCGATGAACAGATCATAAACCGGGAGTTCGGTCCTGATAAAAACCAGAAGATACCGCCCGCTCAGAATGACCAGAAAAAGAAGAAGGGTAAATTCTCCAAGGGGAAGGAGTGATGATGCCGCATGCCAGAGTGAAACCCAGATCAGTTCAAGTGAGATCAGTGCAAGGATGGCAGCAATCAGAAACCGGTGGCGGGATCCACGCATGAGCCACACTCCAAGAACCAGGATGAGGGAGAAAAAGAGCACCAATATCACCCGTTCAGAAAAACCTGAAAGAACCGGATAGATCACCTGCAACGGGAGCATCATCAAAAAGAGCAACAAAAAGTCCTGCCGATCCCGATCACTCTCATCAATTCCGTTGTCACTCATTCCTATCCCCGCAGATATGGACATAGGGGAATATTTCTCGCAGCCTGTATTGAGCGTTTCATTCATACGTAGAATGGATGATCATCTTTAATGCAGAATGCTGGCAACGATCAGTATCTGTTCTAAGAACCGGGGGGCAGCCCATGGGTGATGAAATCAGCACAAAAGAAGCAAGACGCTGGAAAGAAGAGGGCAACAAACTGAGTGCCATGCAGAAGTTTGACGATGCTATCCGGTGCTATGAGAAAGCCATCTCATTGGATCCGGTTGATGAGGATGTCTATTTCCAGAAAGGTCTGGCGATGATGAACCTCATCCGGTATCAGGAGGCTATTGACTCATTTGAGCAGTCACTCAGAATAAATGATAAAGATCCCCGTTATTGGCTGTACATGGGGGTTAATTACTTTTTTATGGGCCGTTACAGCAAGGCAATCCCCTGCTTCAACATGGTTATTGATCTCGATCCCACCAACGTTCATGCATTAAGCAACAAGGGATCTGCTCTCGCAGAACTTGACAAGCATGCTGATGCGGTTGAGTGCTTCGATAAGATCATCGAACTAATCCCGGGGGATATTAACGCCTTTTATAACAAAGGTATCAGCCTTCAGAAACTCGGGAATCATAAAGAAGCAATAGGATGCTTCAAACAGATACTTAAACAGGATCCCGAAGATGCTGACAGCTGGTTTGAACTTGGTAACTCGCTCGCACGGATCGACACATGTAAAGAGGCGATCAAGTGTTACGACCGGGTCATAAGGATTGAACCGAACCATGCAGAAGTGTACGAAGCAAAGATCGAGTGCCTGCGCAAACTGGGACTTGACGAAGAGGCTGATAAACTGATAGCAACCCGAGAAATGGATGACGTGTGGTAAACACAGGTAGTATCACATTTGTAACTTTTTAAAAAATGACCTGAATAGTCAGGTTACCGTCACGGTTTTGGTA
The DNA here is from genome assembly GCF_028679455.1 of Methanospirillum sp. Taxonomy (GTDB): domain Archaea; phylum Halobacteriota; class Methanomicrobia; order Methanomicrobiales; family Methanospirillaceae; genus Methanospirillum. The sequence continues at coordinate 5,956 of NZ_JAJRBM010000087.1, forward strand.
TATGCTCTTCCAAATATCACCTGAACACCGGTCCCTTCACGGCCTGCCTGATATTTGAGTGTATAGGTCCCAGGTTGTGCAGGAGCGCGAAATGTGAACGGAACAGCCTTTGACTCACCTGACCTCACTAGTGCTGATGCCGGAGCTGCCATCCATTCAGGGCCATACTTTGCGGTATCATCAAGGGTCATGATCCCGACTTTGTACTGCTCAAGCCAGTCGTCTGATCCATCATTGGTAAGGGTGAGAACCACCTGGTACGACTGTCCTGACTGCATCGTATCAGGGATGGTATCTCCGGTAATAACCGCATGAATCCCTGACATGATCGACTTCGGAGTTTGCACCGGCACTAAAGTTGGTGTAGGAGTCGATGTTGCTGAGATAATTTCCTTTGGAGTAGTGGTGGGAGTAACTTCTACAGGGCGGACCAGAGGAAGGGGATCAGGTACCCCGAACCCCGGGTCATACGGAGTGTCTCCGATACCATCACCATCGATGTCAGAACCAGACTCCGGATTCAGAAGCGGGGTGCCGCCGCTGGCCCAATAGTTTCCGCCTAATACCATTCCTCCAAGTATATTTTCTCCCGTGTTGCGCTCTGTAGCAAGCACTACATTCTGATTATCAGTACCGGCCTCTATGTTGAGGTTGTTATCAAAGAGATTATTGAAGATGTGAATTCCCTTGACCCCTTCCAGTGAGATACCTGCTTTTTCGTTTCTTTCTATGCGGGAAGAGGAGATCTCTGATCCTGAACTATTCATGATCAGGGCACCGTATTCATGATTATTCACCAGTTGTGAACCCTGGATCTGAACACTGCCATCATGAACAGTAATACCTGAACCGGTGCAGTCCGATACCAGACTGCCGGAAACTTTCGCACCGTCCTGATCAACCAAACGCATTCCCTCATGACATGTGGTAAGAGAAAGACTTGAGAGGATCAGATTCCGGGAGACTGATGAGGCAGCTACTGCAGCCGGATCACTCCCTCTGTCTTTCCCCCACGGAAAGAGCGTTGAATCAACCTCTTCAGTATATACTCCATAGCCTTCATTCCCGATGCTCACGTTCCTGATGGTAACACCAGTCACTGGCCCGCCTGATGAGTCAGTCAGGCTGATCCAGATCCCGACTGAAGCAGCCTGTGGATTTGCAGGTTGCACAGTATATCCCTGTCCATCCAGAATTACCGACGGAGCAGCGATGATAATTCCTACCGGGTACTGATGAGAGATATTATGTTCAAGGGTGTACCGCCCAGGCTCGGTGATATAGACATAGTCACCAGTATACGGGACATCAGCGGGGGGAAAGGTAACCGGGCTGTTATCTGCACATACACAACCGAAGAACCCTGTCAGTGCCAGTACAATGACAAGGGTATGCACAGTCATCGGAACATGCAATTTGTTCGTGGAAATACTCCTCCTGATTCTGCAGAACGCTAATAATCAATGGATCAGATCTGCATCAGATCATTTATGAGTATGGTCAGGATCCGGTACAACCTCTTCCGGAACCCCTGCAACCTGTATCCCTTCCTGAATCATCGAAAAATGTAAATTGTTGCCTTCAGGTTGTGCATGATGTTTGACAATACTGACTCTCCGCTGCCCATTCAACCGGTCTATCCTGAGTATCACCTTGGAGAGGTGAAACAGACTGGTACCACCAAGGGGAGCATAATCGTTCTTTCCTGGATCCATGTAAACCTGGTTGGTGATCAGGATTGGGATGTCATACCGTTTGGCATACCCGAGCAATACTACAATCTGCCGGGAAAGGCGTTGAAGAGAGTCCTGTCCGTGCTCAAGTTCAGTCCGGTAAAGGCCCGTTGCGGAGTCGATCACAATAAGACCGGTATCCCGGGTTGATAGTATATGACTGGCATCCTGGATCATCGATGCCTGTTGATCAAAGTCAGCAGCCTCATACAGGTAAAACCGTTCAGAGAGTTCTTCTGCCCGGTCGCCGGCAATCTGGGTGAACCGGTCAACTGAGAAACTCTCGGTATCAATATAGACCACACACCGGCCGGTTTTCAGGACAGATACTGCAGCGATGAGGCAGAATGTTGACTTCCCACCTCCGGGCTCACCGTAGATCTGGGTGATCATCTTCTTCGGATATCCGCCTCCGATAAGATCATCAAGTGGAATACTCCCGCTTGATTCGTAATACCGGTTTACTGCCGGCAGTCCTGACTGTGGTGTACCTTCTCCCATGCTGCTTCCTCAACCTCTCGCATCACCTGCATCACCGGAATATGGTGTTCCTGAGCAAAAGTATATACGGATTCATATTCGGCTTTCAACGTGTAACAGGATCCGGCAATCATCCCGATCTTTACCGGGAATACACCTGATTTTCCCCCGATACAGACCATAACCTCTTCAAACTGCCGATCAGCGATGAAACGGTGAACAGCTGGGATGCATCTGACACCCAGTGTACCGGTCTCCCGTGCAATGATCTCTGAAAGGTTCCCTGAATCTTCAGGTCTGCAGATTACTCTGATAAGATGGCCGGGTCTGCCTTTCTTCATCGTCAACGGAGTGGCACAGGCATCCCTGGCTCCTTCGTCCATAAGTTTTCCAAGCA
>NZ_JAJRBM010000088.1 GCF_028679455.1 Methanospirillum sp.
CAGGATTTACCTGTCTGATAAACTCGTTCGCCCTGTCGATAAGAGCAGAGGAACCGTCCACATAGAGGGTTCCTGATTCCCGGATAAACCCGTTCTGCATGTCGCCAATATGGAATACCCGTACCGATCTCATATCGTGAAGATACTGAGTATGATACCAGCACTATTTACGTTCTTTCTGGCCCACCCCAAATAAGAACCTGAACATCGCAAAAATACCAGATCCAGAGCCCCCTCCATTCACCGGTTCCGCGACATTCGCATCAGCCTTCATCACATCAATGGTATAAACCATAGATATTCTCGTGTAAATATGGAGGCGGTTATTGGGCCATCACCAGGCCTCATTCTTCGTACCGGATAATAAAAGTAATATGTAAAGAATCGGATGAAACAAAGACTATGACTTAATCATTCCGGTTTTGCACGGCATATAATTATAACCCCCAACTCAAACATTCAGCATCTAGTGAACTGGCAGGGGGATCAGACATCATACAACATTCTGTTTCAGAGGGATCCAGATGGACAGAACCTTGTAATCAGGAGTGTGAATCACCAGTCTTTTTCAACTGCATCTCTTCTCTTGCTCCCAAAAATGATGAACGGTATCAGGAACTGCTCTCCCTGATTACTGATATTTTCTTTAGGATGACAGTGCAGGGAGTACTCACTGAAGTGAGTCCTTCAATCTCCCGGATCTTCGGGTATTCCCCTGATGAGGTAATTGGTAAAGATATCACCAATTTTTTTGACCGCGATTCTTTGAAAAGGGTTCACACTGAAATATCCAATAAGATAAACCATCCGTCTGAATCATCATGCTATGAGATCCCGATACTGGCACAGGATGGAAAGGCAATACTCTGCGAGATACACAGCAGATACATCCGAAAATCAGGCCATCCTCCAGAGATAATAGGGAGTATCAGAGATATCTCTGAAAATTACAGGATGGAAGATGCTATCAGAACCAGCGAACAGAAATACCGGGATATCGTTGAGAACGCAATTGAAGGGATCTTCCAGACCCGAATGAATGGCGAGATATTAAGTGTCAACACCTCCTTCGCCCGATTCTTCGGATACGACTCATCTGATGATCTTCTCAGGAGCATCACCAATACCAGCCAGATTTATCGCCATCCGGAAGACCGGATACATATTCTCCAGATGCTTGAACAGCAACAGATGGTGAAGGGCATTCTGGTACAGGTTATCAGAAACGATGGTGAGCATCGGTGGATCTCCATAAACGCCCGTAAAGTCTCTCACCAGGGAGGAGATTACATCGAAGGATCCGGGATCGATGTCACCGATAAGGTTCACTTGAGGAGAGAGATCGATGAGAAAGAGCGGATATACTCACTGCTTACAGAACATATTACCGATGTGATATGGACCGCTGATAGGGAGATGCAACTCAATTTCATAAGTCCGTCAGTCGTTCGCCTGCTGGGATATACCCATGAAGAGGTTATAACCAGGCAACTCCATGAGGCATACACCCCTGAATCACTGCACACACTTCTGAGGTACAGAAGAGATCATATGAATGGATCTGATGTCGGCAATCCGGATGATGATATGCCCAGGTACATGGAACTTGCCATGTACCACCGGGATGGTCACCTCGTCTGGACTGAGACGGCCCTTTCCCTGTTACGGGATAATGACAGGATCCCCATTGGAGTAGTCGGGAGCAGCAGAGATATAACTGCCAGAAAACAGGCAGAACGGGCACATCTGGAGATGGAAGCACGGCTCAAAGAAGCACAACAGATCGGGCAGATCGGAAACTGGGAGGTGGACCTTACAACGGGTATCTTTACCTGCTCTGAAGAGGTCTTTCGGATTCTTGAGGTTGTCCCTCAGGACCTCCCATGGACATGTTGGAAATTTCTCACCTTTATCCATCCTGACGAGCAGGAGGAGTTCAAAATCAGGTTTTTCAAACTCATAACCGAATCAGAGTCTGAAGAATCGGTTCTCCGCGTACTTCTTCCAGACGGGGGGACCAAACACCTGCATATCAGGGGAAGGATCAGCCAGATCGAGACTGGGTATGATAACCGGATCATCGGTACGATCCAGGATGTTACCAACCGGATGAGGATGGAGCGGGAACGGGCACAATTGCTCAGACAGATACAGTGTAACATCGCAGAACTTGCCATTCTTAATGACGGAATTAGAAATCCTCTCGCAGTAATAGAGGTGATGCTTGAAACTCATCGCGAAGATGCTCATCATGAGATCCTCTCGCAGATAGCAAGGATTGATGCCATGGTCAGCCAGCTGGACAAGCGATGGATTGATTCAGAGACGATATTTACGTATCTGCAGAAGCATTATGGCATCACGTTGAGCAGTGCAAGGGATCTGTCTGATAATCTTTGGACTCCCCCGAACATCCGAAACTCCTAGCGAGATATGATCGCTCGCTCCCCCCCATCTCATCCCGATTCCAATGAAAGGAGATGGTTCTTCAAATACATCAGTGGCACGAAACCTTCTGATATCAGAAGGTATAAATTCAGGAATCAGAAGAGATTGCTATGGAACGGCGATCTTGGATCATTATTCTTGTTTCTATTCTGGTTATTCTGCTAATCTGCGGTGCAGCTGGAGTAAGTCTCTTTGCTAAGGCACCAACAGCCACGATAACCGGAGTTTCACTCAATTCAGTCAACCTTTCAGCGATTGATCTCACCATTAACGTATCGGTGGACAGCCCGTACCCGGTTGCAGTTCCTGTCAAATCCCTGAATTATTCGATAACATACCAGGGAAAAGATGGAGCAATGCCACTTGGCAATGGCGAACAGAAGGGTTTTACAATCAAACCAGGCAGCCATGAACTGGAAATTCCGATAATTCTCTCAAATCCTTCCCTGATACAGTCTGCACTTCAGGTACTCAAAACCGGTGAGATCAAAATCACTGTTACCGGTACACTCACTCCTGACTTCTTCGGGATTGCCCCCCCGGTACCATTCACCAAGGAGACGACTATCCCGATCAGAGACCAGATCATGATTGGCATCGGATCTCTTGCCGGATCGGTTCTTCAATCTGTCTTGCCGTGATTGAGATATCCGGATCCCGGGACTAAACTGAATCTGAAGTTTGCCTGACAAGGGTAGAGCCGAACAGGGGAAGGGTTATCACAAGCCCCTGTTCTTTCCCCGGTATCATCTCATTTTATTGAAGGGAAACACCAGGTAATTCCCTGCAATCCTGAACGCTGGCTCTTCTTCAACTATTTCTTGTTGATACAGACGGAAAGATAATACAAATGAATTCACATGACGGAGGTAATCCCTAGAAACATAGTAATACCATATAAATATTTGCCAAGCAAAATCGGTAGAATTATCATAGTTACCTAATGACACAATAGTTAGTCAACTCATCCAAACATGGGTGGGGAGGAATTATTCTGAAAGGAAAAATCGGAGATCGGATAACTCATTTTTTAGACCATGCGACTATCGGACGAAAAATTACGATTATCAGTCTGATACTAGTTATTGTACCGGTCCTCGTACTTGGAGCAATTGCATACACCAGTTCCTATAACGCAGTATATAGCGATATCAAACAGAATCTGGAGAACCAGGTCACTGACATGCAAGAGGCAAGTGACACGGTCTATAACCTTACCCAGAGCAAGGTGAATGATGACCTCAATATACTTCGAAGTTCATTTTATGCAAAGGGATCTCCCAGTATCAGCGATGGTAAACTCGTTCTTTCCTCGGGTTCTTCACCGTACGTGGTGAATGATAACTTCGAGATTGTTGACGGAGTACAGAAACTGGTCGGTGGAACTGCTACGGTATTTCAGAAGCAGGGAGATAAGGCAGTCCGGATCTCCACCAACGTGATCGGTGAAGACGGCAAACGGGCGATCGGTACTACCGTGTCACAGGCAGTATATGATTCGGTCATCACCCAGGGCAAGACCTACTATGGTACCGCAAACGTGGTAGGGAAGAAGTACATCACTGCTTATGAGCCGATCAAGAACAACGCCGGAGAAATAATCGGTATTCTCTTTGTCGGAGTTGAGGAGGAGTCAACAGTCGGGGTGCTCAAAAACCAGATCAGATCAAAGAAGATCGGTGAGAAAGGGTACATGTATGTCATTGACAGTACCGGTCTGACCCTGGTTCACCCCACTAATGAAGGAAAAAACGATTCAGAACTTCCATTCATGAAGGAGATCATCACCAAGAAGAACGGATTCATCAAGTATACCTATAACGGGGTCGACAAGGTAGCCGCTTTTGCGTATTACCAGCCACTTGACTGGATCATCGTTGCAAACGGTTCTCTTAGTGATTTCCTGAGCCCAATCGATGCAATCAGAAATACCATCGTCATCGTGATCATCCTTGGTATCATCGGCGGAACAGCTCTTTCATACTGGTTCGGCCGTTCAATATCACGCCGGATGAATGGCCTGGTGGAATTTTCAGATCAGATCACTGCAGGAAACCTTTCGGCAGAGATCAGCGAGACTGAAAGCTTCGATGAGATCGGTACGCTCAGCAGATCCTTCCTTGAAGTGGTCAGAACATTTGACCGGTTCGGTGATGAAGTGCAGACTATCAGTTCTGCTGCGGTGGAAGGGAACCTGGATGTCAGGGGGGATACCTCAAAATTCCAGGGAGACTATGCAACCATCATCGGCGGAGTCAATCAGATCGTTGACGGAATGGTCACTCCGATGAGGGAGGCGATGCGGCTCTCCGGGGAGTACGCCAGCGGTAACTTCGCAGCCCGGATTGATCCAACCCTGCAACTCAAAGGTGAGTACCTCATCTTCAGGGATGCACTCAACACCATCGGTATTGAGGTGTCAGAGGCAATCGCAAAGGTGAAACAGGAGGTTGAAGACCTGAGGGACGCGGTCAGCAATGTTGGTACCAACGTTGATTCGGTGACCAACGGTATCGTCCAGGCACACCACAGCATTGAGGATGTTTCAGCAGGGACCGGACAGGTTGCACAGATCGCAGGAGCGGTCAATACCCTAGCCGAGCACAGTGGTGACAATACCAGACAGATCATGAATGCAATGCAGGATCTTGCCACTA
>NZ_JAJRBM010000089.1 GCF_028679455.1 Methanospirillum sp.
CATAACCGCTACCGGACAACTCAAAGTTATCACATCTGATATTGTTTCAGACACCTTACGGTCATCGAGATTCCCCTTAAGAGTGAATGAAAGATGTATGCTCTCAAATATCTGTGGGGGGTTTTCCTTTTGTTTTGCTCTGATATCAACTGAGAGAGACTCACAAGGTTCCCCTCTTTTTTTAAGTCCTAGTTTGGTTTTGATCGATGTACAACCACCCAGTGCCGCGAGGAAATGTGCAAGTGGACTCGGATTATTTCCACTTCCTCCGAGACCCGGTGATGCTTCGACAAAAAAATCGATATCTGACGCGGTTGTAACCTTGAAACATAACTCATCAACCTGGGTCATTGTTATCTGAACTTCATTCTCACTCATTATAATCTCTATTTTTGTTTTTTCGCTTATTTATACAAAAATATTGGAAGATACGATCTACAAATATGTTTGTATCTATTCAACATTTGCATCAATATCTAAAAAAATTAACAATTCAGAGCAATCAGAATTTTCTGAAAATTTTAAATATTGTGGATACATACAATATGAGTACCAGGTATGGCAAAAGGGAAAACCGATACAGGTTCTTCTGACGGGATCGGATGTGGTTGTGCTCCAAAGGCTGCATGCAAGGTTGAATCTGTACTTACAATTGATGATCGGGGTCAGATGGTACTCCCGAAAGATGTTCGTGAGCGGGCGGATATTAAACCCGGGGATAAACTAGCCTTGATCAGCTGGGAGAAAGAGGGAAGTATCTGTTGTTTTGCGCTGATGAAGGTGGAGAATTTGAGCGGTATGGTTAGCGACGTTCTCTCCCCCTTGATGAATAATTCAGGAGTGTAAAGAGGAAAATGTCTTCTGAACAATCGTGTTGCTCCTGCTCGTGCCAGGGTGCTGCTTCATCCAACCCATGCGGAGTTATCCCAACTGATAGCACAATCTCGCATTCAAACCGGATTGATCATATTCTTGCTCGATGGGGGTATAACCGGTCCGGGCATCTGGTAACTCCCGGACTCTATCAATTGGGCTCTCCAGATCAAGACTCACCGATTTTCGCGTCAGCAAATTATACCCTCAGCTTTGATGCCCTTCGGTCTGCTCTGGAGGGGATCAATGGGTACATACTTGTCCTTGATACCAAGGGAATCAATGTCTGGTGTGCAGCAGGGAAGGGAACTTTCGGAACCGATGAACTGGTACTCCGGATAGAATCCTCCGACTTGAGCAGTGTCGTTTCGCACCGAAAGATCATTGTTCCCCAGCTCGGAGCTCCCGGCGTTTCAGCCCAAGAGGTTCAGCGTAGATCCGGATTCCGGGTTGAATATGGTCCGGTCAGGGCAGTTGATCTTCCTGAGTACCTCCGGACTGGTAAAGTAACACCACAGATGCGTATGGTGAAATTTCCTCTGCATGACCGGGTAATTCTCGCACCCGTTGAACTTGTTTACATCGCGTTGAAAGCCGCAATTGTTGCGATCATCCTCTGGTTCATGGCAGGTCAGGTGGCATCTTTAGCTGCTATCACCGCAGTTCTTACGGGAACTGTGCTCTTTCCAGCCTTACTGCCATACTTGCCTACGAAGGATTTCTCAACGAAAGGTCTAATTCTGGGATTCATTGTGGCAATCCCATTCAGTTACCTGTATGCTCTAACGCCGGGACTTCCAGGATGGGCAGCGGGTGCTGGAGCACTCGTCCCGCTCCTGATTATTCCGGCTGTCGTCGCATTTATGGCATTGAACTTCACAGGCTCAACCACATTCACATCGCGGACCGGGGTGAAGAAAGAGATCTTCAGATACGTTCCGATAATGGCGGGGATGGCTGTCCTTGGAATCATTATCGGCATCGTTCTTGGAGCATGTCGCCTTATGGGGATGATCTGATGTTTAATTCATACAAAGAAAACACACTCCAATATCACGAGGAGAAGTGTATCAACTGCAAACGATGCACCGAGGTCTGTCCACATGGGGTATTTGCAGAAGGAGAAAATCAGGTAACACTGGTGCAACCAGTCCGGTGTATGGAGTGTGGGGCTTGTGCCCTGAATTGCCCGGTTCAGGCGATTGAAGTGGAGAGCGGGGTTGGATGTGCCTGGGCAATGATCAGTGCGGCTCTCCGTGGAAAGGATATGGATAGTGGAGAATGTAGTTGTGGGGGAGACACTGGCTCCTGTTGCGGCGGGGAGCCAGAACAGTCATCCTGTTGTGGTGAAAAATAAGAAAAAATCCTTTTTGCAACTCTTCATTATCCGGTGAACAGTCTGACTGTGAAGTACAATCCGACCAGGATAAACAGAGTCGCTACAATCCTTCTGATCCAGACTTCGGCAGCCTGAACCTTGCCGAGAAAATTACTACACCGTTTTACACCGGTGACCAGGAGTGCCGAGAATAGGATCACTGGAAGACCGGTTGCAAATCCGAACGCCAGGGGAACTCCGATCGGATCCTGGGTACTCAGAGCCAACGGCACGAGCATCCCAAAGAAGAGGACCGCACTAAATGGGCAGAAACTCAGGGCAAAGAGAATACCCAGGAGAAAACTTCCAAGCAGTCCCTGATCTGATAACTTCTGGCTTATCCGTTCCTTGAGTTCCTGCAACCCCGCATGCTCAAATCCGAAGGAGAGCGGGATGATCTCCAGCATGAGGATACCACAGACAAGGAGGATCGGACCGAGAAGCAGATCGCCATACTCCTGCAGGAACAGGGCTATTGACTGGACATTGAGCCCACACAAGACGATGAGAGCAGCGATGGAAACATACACAAACATCCGCCCAAGGCTGTAGAGCAGCCCGACGAGGATTGTGTACCGGCTGTCACCGATCTTGCGGGAGACATACGCAATAGCGGTAATGTTGGTTGCCATGGGACAGGGACTGATGGCCATCATCAGCCCGATAAAGAAGGCGGCGACGAGTGGGATATCACTCGACCCCATCGTCTCCATGAAACTCATAAGATCAGTCATTCTGAAGATAATCCTGAAAAAATGAAATATTCAATAAAAATCCGATAGATTATTCAAAAGAACCGGCAAGTCTTCGGTCAACCAGGCCTTTCAGGTAACTGATGAACTCATCCTTATTGCCTGTTTTATACCAGACTTTGACATCCTCTTCTTTATGGAAACCTGATGGGCCTGTCACGCCGATCATCAATGAAGAACCGGTGACACCGAACTTTTTGACAAGATCGGCATTTTTTGGATCCTGGAAGTTGATGTGATCAAAGATCATCGTCTTGTTCTCTAGTTCAGCAGGATAATATTTCTTTACCGTCTCCTCAGCGTATTCTCCGATTGTTGTGCAGGTATGGCATCCGTTTGTTGGATGAAAATGATAAATTTCAATTATCCGGTCACTGGTAGAATTGGTAATTGCATCAGCTGATGAACAAGTGATGAGAGATCCAAAGCAAACAAATGAGATCAAAATTGAAATAAAAAAATATCGTTTAATGGCTTGAGTGTTGATCTGATTCATGAAAACACCTAACTTCCCAATGTTAGAGATTTGAGAGAGGGATACCATCAAAGAAATCGGAATGATATTTCGGTTTCTTAAGGTAACCTGGTTATCCCTTCATTCAATTATTTTTGAATTGATAAAAAGGTACTGCAAATTTTAAATTTTTTTTAAAGATACCAGAAGAAATTTCATCAGTAATGTATCAGAAAGAATTTTCGAAACGGGAGGTTAGACCCAG
>NZ_JAJRBM010000090.1 GCF_028679455.1 Methanospirillum sp.
CGGGTTGTCTCACACGCTTCGAGAACCGATTTTGTTTTGCCTGATCCTGAGAATGCGATCAGGGTATCCCGCTGGTGAAATGCAGGGGTGACTGTTTCCCCGACAACATATGCATTCATACCAAGATGCATCAGACGCATACCGAAAGACTTTGCAACAAATCCTGATCTACCGGCACCAAGCACAAATATCCTCTCAGCCCTGTTTATTTCGGTGAGAAAGCACTCCACCTGGGTCTGATCAATCGACTGTGCAACCTCCTCTATCCGGGAGATCATCATTAACATGAGATCACGCAGTGGGATACACGAATCCATGAATGAGTACAGGTACTTTCGGCCCCCTCAAATACATAACGGTGCGCATCCGTATATTAAAAAAAAGAAACATCAGTTCAATGTCTGAAATACCGGACTCCGGTAAAGACCATCGCGATGTTGAGGCGGTTTGCTTCGGCAATCACTTCTTCGTCCCTGATTGACCCTCCCGGCTGAATAAGTGCAGTCGCTCCTGCCTCCGCTGCAACCTGCAGGGTGTCCGGGAATGGTAAAAAGGCATCTGAAGCCACTGCGGTTCCTTTTAATGGTGCAAGCGATCGGGATACTGCAATTCTGGCAGAATCCACCCGGTTCATCTGTCCTGCCCCGATACCTATCGCTTTGGTGCTGTCTGCAAAAATGATAGCATTACTCTTGGTATGTTTGCAGACTTTCATGGCAAGATGCATTGCTGCCTCTTCTGCTGCAGTGGGATCCCGATCGGTAACAACTTCCCACTCTTCACGGAAACTGGTATTCCGCTGTACAAGAGCACCCCCGTCTATGGTTCTGATCTCGGTACGGGCCTGAACTTCTGGGAGTTTGAGGACTCGCATATTCTCTTTCCTAGCGAGGATGGGAAGTGTTCCCACGGTATATGAAGGAGCTATCAGCACCTCAATGAAGGTGGATGCAATCTCCTTTGCCAGCTCTTCCCCTACTTCGCGGTTTACTGCTACGATTCCGCCGTACGCTGACACCGGATCAGATTCACGTGCATTGAGATATGCTGTACAGACATCAGGCCCGATTGCTACTCCACAGGGGTTGTTGTGTTTCACAATGACTGCAGCGGTTTCTGAAAATTCCCTAAGTAAAGATACTGCAGCATCCAGATCGAGATAGTTGTTATATGACATAGCCTTGCCCTGAACGGGTACTGCACCGGCTATTCCTGACTCTCCATACACTGCCGCCTTCTGATGTGGATTTTCTCCGTACCTAAGTTCTCTCCTGTTCCCAAACTGGACCGATAAAGTATCAGGGAATCCACCGTCCAGACTCTGCAGGTAATTTGATATGGCACCGTCATATGCTGCCATTCTGGTGAAAACTTTTCTAGCGAGGGCCAGGCGTTGATCATACCCGATGGGAGTATCGCTTTTTATTGCGCTGATAAGGGCAGGATAATCCTCGGGATCGATGACAACAATTACGTCCCTGAAGTTTTTGGCAGCGGCCCGGATCATGGCAGGTCCACCGATGTCAATGAACTCGATCAGTTCATCAAGGGGTAACGCCTGTTTTGCCATCTCTTCAAAAGGATAAAGATTTACAACCAACAGGTCAATCGGATTAATGTTGTTCTGCTGCATTTCTGCGTCATCTTTTCCTCTCCTGCCGAGTAATCCTCCGTGAATCCTTGGATGGAGCGTTTTGACCCTGCCATTCATCATCTCCGGATGTCCGGTATAGGTTGATACCTCAATGATTGGGATGCCTTCTTTTTCCAGGGTCTTTGCCGTCCCTCCGGAACTTAGAATCTCAACTCCGGCTTCAGCAAGAGCCCTGGCGAGTTCGATGATGCCATCTTTGTTCCAGACTGAAAGCAATGCACGCTTCATGGGAATATACTAAGACATACTCAGTAATGAGGCTGATGGCGATGGGTGTGATAAAAGAGAAAATTGAAGAGTGGATGCCTACTGGTAACGTCTTGAACCAAAAAGCAGGATCCCTGCTGATATGGCAGTAATGATGAGGCCGACCGGGAGAGGGCTTGTCTGAGTTGGTGTTGCACTCGCACTTGGGGGGTGTGGGTATGTTTTCTTCGGATGAGGGGTGATCACCGGAGTTGGTTCATCAGTTACTTCCGGGGTTGGTTCTGGGGTTGCTATCGTTGTTTGAACTTCTGTAATTTCAGGGGTGGGTTTGAAGGTTTTCTCTGTTGTCAGATTACTGGTATTCTTTCCGACTTTTTTTGTTGTCTTGTTTGTCTTTCCTTCATTGGTTGGTTCGCTGGTCACTTCTTCAGTTGGCTCTTTACTGACGGTTTTATTTCCTTTCACCGGTTTCTGTTCTTTTGTGGAGGCTGATTTAGAGGTTTTCTCTTCTTGTGTTGGCTCACTGGTAATCTCTTCCGTGGGCTCTTCAGTAGGGGTTTCAGATCCTTTAACTGACTTCTTCTCCTTTGTAGTACTCTCGGCACTCACCTTCGCCCCTTTATCCTTGCTATTCTTATCCGATTTTTCAGATTCTGTTTCTGTTGGTTTTATTTCAGATTTTCCAAGAGTGTATGTCTTCTTTTCTGTACTGGTTTTTCCTGTGTCCGGGTTATTTTCGTTTATTTTGTTGATATTGGTGATCGCTGATATGGTATAATCACCGTCCGGGAATTTCTTCTCATCAGAGGTATCCCAGACTGCACCGGTGTCATATGGTGATGTATATGCATACACCTTATCCAGATTGAATTCTTCAGTACGGGTAGATTTGAGCGTGTGATATACCGTATCATTGGGTCCGGTCATATTGATCGTCACCGGAACACCTGAAGAACCTGCTCTCTGACTTAATCCTGCCATGTTTGTTGAGATTTTGAATGAGACCAGATTTCCTCTTTTAATTGAAGCAGGTACGGTATCGATCCCGTTTTCATTCAGATCAATCTCAAGTGTTGGTTCTTCAACTGAGAAGACCGACTTTTTTCCGATCAGTTCATACCATTTACCGGTGTGACCGCTGAATGTTTCTTTGTCTACCGTAAAATGGCGGGTATCGGTAATTTTTGCCCGGGCCGTCGGTGTTCCCTGTGGATTTCCAGATTCCCACCAGGCGATTTCATCTCCTGTACGAACATTGCATTCAGAAACATCGAGGTCTGTTTCTCCAACATACAC
>NZ_JAJRBM010000091.1 GCF_028679455.1 Methanospirillum sp.
GCCGTCATGCACTCTGTAATGCTCATCTTCTCCGTGAACTGAAAGGGATCACGGAAAACTACCCCCAGAAATGGAGTGAGCAGATGCATGACCTCATCCAGGAGATCAAAGGAACTGTGGACGAGATTCGCGAGCATTCATCCTCTCTTGATCCTCATCAGGTTTCAATGTTCGAAGAGAGATACCGCCAGATCATCGTATCCGGCATGCAGGAAAATCCTGGACATGAGGCTTCAGGTACAAATCTGAAACGTGGGCGCGAAAAGCAGTAAAAAGCGAAAAACCTACTCCATCGTTGCCAGAAATATGAGGGGGAGATCCTCTCGTTCATGTATGAGTTCTCTATCCCGTTCTCCAATAACCTGGCTGAACGGGATATATGGATGATGAAACTGCACCAGAAGATTCCTGGTACGTTCAGGAGTGAGGAAGGGGCTGATTGGTTCTGCAGGGTCAGGAGATATATATTTCAACCGTGAAAAAGAATGAGGTGCCTGTGTTCGCGTTTCTTCGCAAGGTCTTCGAGGGAGAACCATTCATCCCCTCTGTCGCTCACCGAACAGGCTGAACAGTTACATTATTTTTATCATTACAAAAAAACAACAGGATCTCGTCTGATATTTTAACTGCTGCTTCTTACACAAGACTACAACAGAATGGGTAATCAAAATGAAAAAACTATGACAAGGAAAACGAGTAAAGAAAAAAGGCTGGAACCGGAATTCGTAAATGTTGATGATGTTCCGGTTGCGTTCTGCCGACCAGATGAAAGTGTTGCCAATGGATCGCTCGCCGTGTGGCTTCCCTATCTGGGTGGAAATAAAGAAACCGGGATTCGTGAACTTCAGCAACTTGCTGCATCCGGGTACTTTGCTATCAGCCTCGATCCGTGGCAACACGGTGACCGTAAGGGTACGACAACTTCAAGCCTGAGAACCCGCGTTTTTAAGGAATTCCGTGCGAACATGTGGCCTGTCCTTGGGATCACAACGCTTGACACCTATCGCGTGATTGACTGGGCAATCGCAACGTATAATCTCAGTGGTGATGTTGTAGCTGGCGGGGTATCGATGGGAGGCGATATTGCCATTGCCCTTGCCGGGATAGACCAACGGATCACCAGGGTAGCCGCCATAGCATCAACACCTGAGTGGACACGTCCGGGTATGACTGATGTAATGGATCCCAAAAAAATTATTGACCAGGGTATCCCTACTCATCTCGGGGAATGGCTGTATAAGACTCTTAATCCCATGACAAACCGGAGTGCGTATTCCCGGGCACCCGCCATGCATCTGGAGTTTGGCGCTACAGATACTCATGTGTCCCCGCAATGTGCACTGGCATTTAAAGAAGCGCTTGAGAAAGAATGCCCGGCGGCAGCACAGGCCATCACCATCATATTGAACGATGGTTGTAACCACCTGTCTTTGATTCAAAAGCATTCAATTGCTAAAAGAGCCGTTGAATTTTTGATAGGTTAAGCCAGACAAGAACCGAAGGAGGATTCAGTATGGCAATAACCAAAAATGTCTCATCCATTGACACCTCAGATAAACCTTATTCAGTCAGTACAGTAACTTCGAAAGATGGAACCATCATCGGTTATCGTCAGCTGGGCCATGGCCCGGGTTTGATATTGGTGCAGGGCGCTATGGGATCAGCCCAAAACTTCTCAGATCTCGCTAAGGCACTTTCAGAAACTTTCACGGTTTATGTTCCCGACCGTCGTGGTCGCGGTATGAGCCCTTGCCTATATCGTAAGGATCACACCATCCAAAGAGATGTTGAGGATCTGGAAGCTATACTTTCGAAAACGAACGCTCACTTTGTCTTTGGGCTCAGTTCGGGAGCCATTATATCACTCCAAGCTTCTACCATCTTACCTTCGATCCATAAGGTCGCTGCCTATGAGCCACCATTTTTCGTGGATGGCTTACCAATTGCTTTATTGGAACGCTATGAAAAGGAGGTTACCCGGGGCAGGATAGCAGCCGCACTCACCGCTGCCGGAAAAGCGGTGGAGGTCAGACCAATACCCTGGTTTATGCCGGACTGGCTGCTCACTTTTTTTATGAACAGAATACTGGTGAGCCAGGACAAGCAACCAGCGGGCGAATATCTCCCACTCCGGGAGCTCACCGTCACACTCCAATATGACTTCCGTATAGTGACTGAGATGCACGGTACACTGGAACATTGGCGTGATGTCAGAGCCGATGTTCTTCTTCTTGGGGGCGGCAGGAGTCCGGCTTACCTTAAAACTGACCTTGATGCCGTCGAAAAAGTACTGCCATCTGTCAGGCGGGTAACCTTTCCCGACCTCGACCATTCCGCATCATGGAACTACGACCCAGAGCAGAATCCGACCGGCAAACCCGAATTGGTCGCGAAGGAGTTGAGGAAATTTTTTGCTTGAATAGCATTCGTACCACAAGAATTACGATAAACAACCCAAATTTGTAACTGTTCAGGGTCAATCGCAAGATCCAAGTACTATGACGTCCTAATAACAATTAGTGACTGAAAATCGGCAGAATCGCGATACCAAAGAACTAGATCCTGCATCATAAACGCCCAACTGAAAACCCTTATCGCAGAGCTCGAAGCATAGCTGAATCAACACAGCCGGAACAGCAGCCGGCCCCCCTCGATGAATGGATTCAAGCGTCCCAAGAGTCAGCGGAAGAAAGGAGAACAGCCCCCTGGCGGGCAGAAGGGGCATAAAGGCCATACCCTGGACTGGGTAGAGACCCCCGATCAGATCAAGGTTCGTACCGTTTCAGTTTGCGAAGACCGTGGGGCCTCCCTGGAACAGGTGACCCCATCCAAAGTGGAACGTCGTCAGGTCCATGATATCCCTCCGTTGTAAGTCCTTGTTACAGAACTCCGAGCAGAATAGAAGACTTGTCCTTGCTGCGGACGACAGAACCGGGCACACTTTCCTCCAGAAGTCAAGTATCCCGTGCAGTATGGTCAGAACCTGAAAACACTCATGGTTTATATCAGCATCTACCAGTTGCTTTCCTATGACCGGCTCTGTGAAACCTTTAGCGACCTATTCGGAAGATCCATGAGTAAAGCGACCCTGGCCAGGGCGGTATCAGAGTGTTACCAGAACCTTGCAGGAGTTGAAGAGAAGATACGAGAACTCCTGGCAGATGCGCAGGTATTACCTGTTGACGAGACCGGAATGCGGGTAAACGGCATTCGCCAATGGCTCCATGTTGTGAGTAACGAGATCCTCACTGTATATGGTCATCATCGAAAACGAGGATCACAGGCAATGGATGACCTGCAGATCCTGCCGCAGTTCCGTGGAACGATGGTCCATGACTTCTGGGCACCGTATTTCAGGTATAAAAGCCGTCATGCACTCTGTAATGCTCATCTTCTCCGTGAACTGAAAGGGATCACGGAAAACTACCCCCAGAAATGGAGTGAGCAGATGCATGACCTCATCCAGGAGATCAAAGGAACTGTGGA